>SYAK01000305.1 GCA_005788935.1 Pseudomonadota bacterium | reverse complement strand
GCGCAGGAATTCTTCGCCCAAGGTGGCACCCGCCGCTGCGATCGCTGCATCCGCGTACCGGCCGACTGGGGCCGACGGCGCGCCGAGGCCGAGGCGCCCGGCCCGAGGCAGGTCGTCGAAGGCTCGGACCCGGGTCGCAGCGGACGGGTGGACCGCGATGATGAGGTGATTTCCGGCGAGATCACGGGGCGATGCGGTCAGGCCGTCGGCATGGAGCACGTCGAGCGTCGGCCAGTCGGCCGTCGCGATGACGTCCGCCCGCGCGCCGAGTCGCAGGCGCGCCGCGAGCTCTTGCGAGCCCGCAAACTGCAGTTGCACCTCGACGCCTGGATTTTCGGCCTCGAAGGCCGCCCGCTCGGTCTCGAAGGCGTCGCGGAGCGAGGCCGCCGCGAAGATGACCAGCTCGCGCGGGGCGGGCATACCGCAGGCGCCCACGAGGACGCTGCCCGCGAGGACAGCGCCCGCGAGGACGGCCTTGGCGATCGTCAGGCTCAACCCTTCGACGGCGGTGCTGGCGACGGCTGTGCTGGCGCGGCTGGAGCTGGCGCGGCCGGGGCCGATGCAGGCACCGACGTGGTCCCGAGGCGCTTCTGCTCGCCCTCGATGCCCTGCAGCGCGGCGTCAAGCTCCCCCTGCATGCCGGACATGTGCCGCTTCAGCAGGCCGACCTTGAGCCCGAGGATGGCGCGCGAGTTCTCGACCTCGTAGGCGACCTCGATGGCCTCGCCCGAGAGCTCCTGAATCCGCTCCTGGATGCTCTTCAGGTCCTCGAGGCTGGGATTCTCGGGGAAGAGGTCCTCGAACTCGGCCTCGAGGGCTGCGAGCTTGGCCGAGGCCTTCATCAGGCCGTCATTGTAGAGGCCCTCGACCTCCTCGACGCGCTTTTCGACCTCGCGCTTGGACGCGTAGACCGCGCCGAGCTTCTTGCCGAGGTCCTTCGCGCCGTTGTCCTTGAAGAGCCGAATGCCGCTCTGCAGGTAGACCTGCCAGACCACGTACTGGTAGACTGGCGAGAAGTCCGCGCCCGCGAACGGTTTGAACTTGCTGGCGTCGTCGCTCTCGAGCAGCGTGGCGCACGCGTTCAGCTCCGCGAGCAGCTCGTCGGGGACCGTCTTGTCTCCCGCCGCGGGAACGGGTGCGGTCTCGGGGGCTGCGGCGGGGACCGCCTCGCCCTCGGCAGCCGGGGCTGCGTCGCCTTCGGCCGTCGGGGCCGCCTCGCCTGCGGGCGCAGCGCCGTCGGCGGGCGCTGCGGGTGCTGGGTCTGCCGGGGCTGGCGCGGCGTCGGTCAGCGCCGCCATGACCGACGGGTGGTCCGCGGCCGCGTCCACGAACAGGTCGAAGCAGTCGAAGGTCTTCGCGAGGTGCTCGGCGCGGCCGCCGAGGGCGTCATACTTCTCGTTGATGGGGCCGAGGACCGTGTCCTCGCCGGTGTCCGAGAACGGTCCGATGCTCGCCGCGAGCGACGCCGAACGCGTGCGGTTCGTCTCCGCCTCGTTCTTGAAGTCCGCGATGAGCGCGCCGTAGTCCTCGCGCTCCTTGCGGTCGTCGACCCATCCCTGGAACCAGAGGGCCGCGAACAGCCCGACGGGGATGAGGATGGCGTCGATCGACTTGTCGACGCCGATTTCCTTCCAGTTCACGTCGTCACTCATGTGTCTTCTCCGCGTCTTGCAGGCCTGCGTCCGGGTCCTACGTCTTGCGTGCGAGACTGTCAACTGCCCGAGGACAGGACCGCGAGCGATGCATCGCGTGTTCGTCGAGGGCGGCCCCTCAAGCCGGGCGACGCCATGGGGTCAGGTCAGAACAAGGCCCCGCGGACGAAGGTGAGGATGGCGCCTGGCGAATAGCCGATCATGCGGTTCTCGATGCGCATGTCGATCGTCCGCACGACGACCGTCATCGGCGTCGCGTTCCGGTCGAAGTAGGCGCTCAGGCCGTGTCCGATGTCGACGAGGATCGGGAAGTTGGCCTGCCGCGCCTCGAGCCCGGCGAGGGTGCCGAGCTTCGTCGCGTAGGTGGCCACAAAGGCCTTGTCGCGCGCCGTGGCCGCCGCGTCGCCGAGGTCGGCCAGCAGCGGCCGCCCCTGCGCATCCTCGTAGAGCGTGTAGAGCACGCGCAGCCCGTCGTCGCGGTAGCGCTCCTGCACGGCGACCAGATCCCACGCCTCGTAGCTGCAGGCCGTGCACCAGCCCGCCGAGCTGACGATGACGAGTCCGACCACGTCCGGGTTCAGGTAGAAGTCCGACAGCCGTACGACGCGGTCCTCGGCGGGGTCGTAGAATGACTCGTTGGCGATGATGTCGAGGTTGTTGATGCCGTAGGGGCCTTCGGGGTACAGCGGCTCGGGCGGCGCCGTATCCGGCGGCTCGGCGGCGATGTCCGCGGCCAGAGCCGTCACGTCCTCTGCCGTCACGGCATCCTCGCCGCCTCCGAGGCTCTCGGGGCCCGCAGTCACGTCGTCTGCGGGCGCCGAAGCCGTCGTGGTCGCGTCATCGCAGCCCGCGTTGGCCATGGGTCCCGCCACCAGCAGCCCGCAGAGGGCCCGCATCGAAATCTGCCTCATGTCCCGACCTCGCATGATTCTGAAACGTTGGCGCCAATCTCGCCCGTGGCGCGTGGCGCGGCAAGCACTTACTGCCGCAGCAGGCAGGCGTCGCGCTCGCAATGGCCTGGCGAGAGCTCGCAGCGCAGGCCAGCTCCGCAAATCACGCCGCACGCCTCGCCCTCGGTGACAGGCATCGGCCTGCACACGGACGGAGCGTCGCGGTAGTCGCACCAGAAGCCCGGTCCGCACACGGCGTCCCGGTCGCAGTTGGCCCGGTCCCCGAGGATGGGCGTGCACCTCCCGGTGTCCCAGCTGCAGAACTGGCCCGAGATGCAGAGCGCGTCCTCGGTGCCGCACAAGGTTCCCGCCCCGCCGGGTCGGGCGCAGGTCGGGACGCCCGTCTCGGTGCCGCCGACGGGCTTGCACTTGAGGCCCGCGGCGCAGATGAGGCCGCCGCCGACACACGGCTCACCCTCGGCACCCGCCGCGACGCAGGTGCGGCTGCCGTAGGCGCAGCCGAGGCCCGCGGCGCACGGGACCATGAGGTCGGGGTTGCAGGCCTCGCCGAGCTCGGGGGCCTTCACGCAGACCTGTTCAGGTGCCGTGCAGACAGCCCCCTCGACGCAGCGGCCGGTCGGGCAGGCCTCGCCGATGACCGGGATCGGGGCGCAGCGCGCGAGGGGTTGACGCGTGTAGTCGCAGATGAGGCCTGCCTCGCAGTCGGAGTCGTTGAAGTTGCAGACCTCGCCGTCGCGCCCGAGCGTCTGGCAGACGCGCTGGTCACCGACCTCGCAGTAGGCCTCGCCGGCGCACTCGTCGAGGCGGCACTCCGCGCCGACCGGAGCAGCCTCGGCGCAGGCTCCGGAGACGCACGCGAGCCCCGCCCCGCACTGCTCCGAGCGCTGACATGCGGTCGCGGCCGGCCCCGGGGCCCCACAGCGGCCGTCTTCGCCGCAGGCGAGCCCGACGGAGCAGCGATTGTCGTTGGTGCAGGTGTCGCCAGCCACGAGGCGCGGGAGACAGGCCCCGTTCTCGCACATGTGGCTGTCGGCGCAGGCGAGGGTACCCATGCAGGCGCCCTCGGTCAGGAGGGCCGTGCAGAGGCGCGTCTCCGGGTTGCAGAACCCCTCGCCGAGCGCGCAGCGCATGCCAAGGCCGAGCTGCGAGCAACTCGCGCCGAGGGTCGCCGTGTCGCGCAGGATTTCCCCGCACGGCACCGGGCGGGCCGCCTCTGTCGGTGCGCCGCAGGTGGCCGCGTGGGCCCGAACGCCGTCGACGCACGCCGTGGCCGCCTCCGGGATGTAGGTGAGGCTGCCGAGGACGATGCCGCCGAGGCGCGCCGCGAGTCCCCGTTCGCAGTTCGTACGGACGAGGTCTTCGCAAGGACCGTCGAAATCGTCGACGCAGGTGCAGGCGCTGGTACCCTCGCAGACGGCCGCGGCGTAAGCCGTGCAGAAGCCGGCCGCGTCGGCTGAACCGGCACTCGACGTGTCGGTGCTCGCGGCGTCTTCGGAGGCTTCTGTCGACGCGTCGGGAACGGGTGTCTCGCTGTCGCCGCCACAGGCGACAAGGAGCGCCCAGAGGGCGGCGGAGAAACGGCGGGCTGGCTTCACGGGGACCTCGTTGGAGCGCCTTGGCGGCGCCTGGCCTTGTGCACCCGCGGACGGGGTGCACGGCGACCATCCTCGTCCACCCGCGGTCCCCTGTAAAGCGGCGCGGATGTCGTCTTGTTCCGCGTCAGTACGCGTGCGGGGTCGACCCAGCCGCGGGTGCCGGTCCGCCGCCATGGTCGACTTGATGCTCGAGGCGCTGCTCGGCCTCGAGGCCCGGCGCGGCGCGCTCGAGCAGGAAGACCCCCGCTGGCGCGATGCCGAGCACGACCATGAGCAGGCCGAGCGTGCTCAGCGCCCAGCGCTCGCTCGCGACGAGGTCGGGGGCCACGCTCTCGGCCCGCGGGCCAGCGGCACCGATGAAGGCGTAGGTCCAGACCCGGAAGAGGCCGATGGCGAGCAGGCCGACCGCGAGCACACACGCGACGAGCGGACCGAGGCCCACATGGAGCGCCCCTTCGAAGACGAGCTCGCTGCCGACATAGTCGAGGGTCCCCGGGAGTCCGGTCGCCATCAGCCCGAAGACGAGCACCGCGAAGGACATCAGCGGCCGCTTGTGGCCCACCCCCGCGAGATCACCCACGCGCGTCGAGCCGAAGCGGTTGCGCACGGCGTCGACCGCGATGCCCAGACCGGAGAGCGCGAGCGCGCTGCCAAGCCACAGCGTGAGCCCGCCCGCGTGCCCCGCGGCGAGGCGCGACGTGACACCGGTCAGGACCATGCCGCCCTGCGCCACACTCATCACGCCGACGAAGCGACGCAGATCGGTCTGGCTCACGGCCATGATCCCGGCGTGCAGCGTCACGAGCGAACCGAGCCAGGCGAGCCCTGTCGCGACCTCGGGATGGGCGTGCAGCTCGGGGCAGACCACGTGGTAGAGCAGGATGCCCGACGGCATGATGAACGACGCGAAGCCTGTCAGCTCCATGCGGCCGTGGGCGATCGCCGTCGGGATCCACGGCCTCAGCGGGACCACGCCGAGCCGCACCAGCGCCCCCGCCGTGACGAGCAGCCACATGGCGGTGCCGAGGTCACCCGAGGCCGCGCTCCAGCCAGCCCGTGGAAAGCCGAGTGGGTCCGGCACGTCCGCCACGAGCCCAAGGACGCCCGCCACGATGATCGCCAGCGTGGCAGGTAGCAGCACACGACGCCGAAGTCCGCGGACGATGCGGGCACGGCGGTCCTCCCAGAGCTCGAGCGCCGCCCAGCTTGCGAAGGCGCCGAAGACCAGCAGGTGGGCGGCGAGGAACTGTCCGAGCAGGGCGACCTCCATCGCGACGAG
>SYAK01000304.1 GCA_005788935.1 Pseudomonadota bacterium | reverse complement strand
CTCGAGGTGCGCGCCGCGTTCACGCAGACCTTCCTCCCGCTCGCGGGGCCAACCGCGCGTGCGGGCGGTCCGCTGACAGAGGTCTCGCGCGCCCTGATTGCAGGCGACGCCGAGGCGCTGCAGGCCGAGCTGACCGACGTGATGGTCCGGGCCCTCAGCTACCACGACCTGGTCCCCGGCTCGCCCGCGGTGCCCGTCGAGAGCGTCTACCACGCCTTCATCCTCGGGCTGCTGCTGCACCTCGGCCCGGACTGGCACGTCAAGGGCAACCCCGAGTCCGGGCTCGGCAGACCGGACTTCATGATCTGGCGCAGACAGGGTCCGGGACCCGGAATCGTCATGGAGTTCAAGGTCCTCGGCCGCGGTGAGACCGTCGAGACCGCGCTTGGCCGGGCGCTCGCCCAGATGCGCAAGAAGGCCTACGCCACGCAGCTGCGAGAGGCTGGCTGCGACCCCATCCACGAGCTCGGCGTCGTCTTCGACGGCAAGCTCGCCTGGGTCGAGGGCGCCTCTGTGCGCCCCGAGCGCTGACGTCTTGCATCGCGCGTCTTGCCCGGAGGCGCAGCCTCCGCGCTCGTGGGCTCGGATGTCGGCCGTCGCGGGCTGCCTGTCCGAGCCGTTCCGCGCCCGGCGTCACCTCAGACGGGAGGCGTGGCCTTGCGGGGGCGGCTGCGCTTCGCGGGCGCTGGCACAGGTATTCCGTGCCTGACGGACGGCCCCTCGGAGGGATCCACCGTCGCGCCGGAAACCTCCATCTTTGCCTCGGTATTCGAGGCCTTGCGCGCCCGCTTCGGCTTGGGCGGCGTCATCACGGGAGCGTTCACAGCGGGGACGGTGGCGACGGCCTCGGCGAGCGCGATGAGGCTCGACGGGACGATGACGCCCTTGAAGCCGTAGAGCGCAAGGGCCCGCCCGTCGCCACCCGCCTCGAGCTCCGCGAGCTCGCCCTCGAGTCCGCCGCGGCGCGCCCACGCGACGATGAGGTTCGGTGGCGCATGGTCGCGGAGACGCAAGAGCCGCTCGCCGACGTTCGAGCGGCGCCAGGTCCAGAAGATCTCGAGCCACGCCTCGCGCCCGTCGGGGTGGACGAGGTGAAAGTCGGGGGCGAGCACGTCGCGGCCACCGAGCTCGAAGACAGTGAGGCCCGGCTCAAGGCGCCACGGTGTCTTGCAGGCCTCCCATGCGGCGCGCAGGTGCTGCTCCTCGGCGCTCTCCCACACGCCTCGGTCGAGGGTGCGGAGCATCGACGCTGGCCCGCCAACGGGTGATTTCTCGGACAGCGCCAGCGTGACCTCGGTGCCCCGCGCGGACCCACGGTGCCACGTCACGTCGGCCTCGAGCGTGAAGGGGCCGGCGCGGTGGAGATGTGGCAGCATCATCGCGAGCTGCAGGCCGTACCGCCCCGTCTGCTGCTGCAGCGACATGGGCCCGTCGAGCGTCAGCCTGAGGCCGCCGCTGTCGCCGCGGACTGGCTCGGCGCGAACGAGCAGGCGGTGGAACTTGATGGCGGCGAGCAGCGCGCGGAGGCGCTTGTTGTCGAGGTCCTTCAGGACGACGCGGACCTCGCGCGCCCGCGACAGGATCCCTTGCGCGAGGGCGAGGTTGTAGCGCGGGGCGAGCTCCTCGGCGGGCGGCAGCTCGCAGGCTGTCACGCGCTGGGCGCCGGGGCGGTCGGCGAAGAGCCACGCCTCGACGTCTTCGGGACGAATCCCGAGACCGGACGCCACCCTCGCGACGACCTCCTCGCGCGCGGCGAACCCGCCGCCGCCGCCTGGCCGCACTGGCCGGACCCGCTGCGCTTCCGCGAAGACCGCCGCGCGGATCGCGGACGGCTCGAGCGTCGCCGCGGTCTCGACGGTCGAGAGGTCGTGCAGCAGCTTGGCCATGCCCTTCACGAGGACAGGCTCGGGGTGCTCTGCGGCGAGGGCCTCGATGGCGGCCTCGAGCTCGCCGACGGTCTGTCCGACCGCGAGCTCGAAGATCTCGCGCAGCCGCGAGGCGAGCAGGCGCGCGCTATCCGAGTCACCGTCGAGAAAGCGCGGGATGACACGCCCAGCCCGCAGCTGCGCCCGCAGCAGGTCCCCGCTCAGCATGGCTCACCCTGCCCCATCGGGCCCCTCCCCGCGCCATGCGCCGTGGTCGCGCCGCCGCTCGGAGGTCGCCTCCTCGCTCGTGCCCGCGGTGACGATTTCGTAAAGAATCGCCTCTTTGTCGCCCGATTTTCGCAAGAGGCGCCCGAGACGCTGAACATGCTCGCGGACGGTCGCCGTGCCAGACAGCACGACGCCGACGCGCGCGTTCGGCAAGTCGACCCCCTCGTTCAGGACGCGGGCGGTGACGATGGCGCCAAGCCTTCCTTCGGCGAAGGCGGCGAGGGTCGCGCGCCGCTCGGGCCCGGGCGTCTCGTGGGTCAGCGGCGGGATGAGCCAGGTGCGCGCGATGTGTTCGACCGTGTCGGTGTCGTTCGCGAAGATGAGCAGCTGCTCGTCGCGATGTTGCAACAGCAACGACTCGAGCAGCGCGAACTTCATGCGACAGCCAAGGGCCAGTCGCCGCTGTTCGCGCCACGCCGCAAAGGCCGCGCGGCCCTCGCGCGAGCGGGCGGAGAGCGTGATGAACTGCGACCACCCCGTCGGCGAGCCCATCGCGATGCGGTGGCGGCCGATGAAGGCGCGGTACGTGGCCCGCGCGCGCTCGTAGGCCGCGACCTCGTCGGGGGCGAGTGTCGCGTGCAGCCGCACGGTCTCCCACGCGGCCAGATAGAGCCCGCGGAGCGCGTGCATCTCGACGCGATGGACGAGCGGGCCGATGAGCGACCAGAGGCGCTCCTCGCCGCCGTCGGTGCGCTCGGGCGTGGCGGTCAACCCGAGGCGAAAGGGCGCGATGAGCCCCTCCGCCGACTGCTGATAGGTCGGTCCGGGCAGGTGGTGGCACTCGTCATAGACGACGAGCCCGTAGCGGCCGCAGAGGGCCTCGACGCGCAGGTGTGCGGAGTCGTAGGTCGTGACCGTGATGGGTTTGAGCTCGTACGATCCACCGCCGACGACGCCGACCTCGTCGAGACCGAGCTCGGCCTTGAGCATCGCGGCCCACTGTCCGACTAGGTCGAGGGTCGGCGCGACGACGAGGGTCGCACGCCCGACCGCCGCCATCGCGAGCACCGCGACCCAGCTCTTGCCAGCGCCAGTCGGCAGCACGACGACGCCGCGACGACCCGCCCGAAGCCAGGCGTCGAGCGCGTCCTGCTGGTGGGGGTATGGCTCGCGCGGGCGCTGCGGCGCGAGGGTCAGGGTCTCGTAGGCCCGCGCCGCGTCGGTGAACGGGACGCGCCCCCGGTGGAGCACCTCGACGAGGGCGCGGTAGGCCATCGCCTTCGCGCGGAGGCGTCCGGAGATGCGCGGATCGGGCGTCAGCAGGGCCTCGAGCCGCGCCCGGACGGTCGGCCAGTCGGGTTGGGCCTCGGGCACCGCGTCGGGCAGGCCGCCGCCCGAAGCCTCGTCCTCGAGGATGAGCGTGCCGCGATCCTGTCGGAGGACGAGCGCCATCGGGCCTCAGACCTCCCTGAAGGTCACGGTGTCCTCGTCGAAGTCGACCGCCTCGACGCGCAGGCGCACCTGAGCGCCCGGCCGCCGCTTGCCGCGCAGCTGGACCGCCTCTTGCAGCCCGAGCAGCGAGATGTCGACGAGGTGGCGTTTTGCGAGCTCGCGCAGCACCACGGCGTCAAGGACGCGCCCTTCTTCCTGCGCGAGCCAGCGCAGCAGAAATAGGCGGCGCGCCTCCTGGTCGGCCCGCCGGACCGGCGCCATCGCGCGCCCCATGTGCCCGATGCGCACCTCGAGGTCGGCGCGGCTGAAGCAGCCAGTCCCCGTCACGAGGAAATGGGCGAGCTGCTGGTGGGCGAGGAGGTCGGCGTAGCGGCGGATGGGGCTCGTCAGCTGGACGTAAGCCGGGACGCCGAGGGTCCAGTGGGGCCGCGGGTCGGGGGTCAGCG
>SYAK01000303.1 GCA_005788935.1 Pseudomonadota bacterium | reverse complement strand
GTCGGCGAGATCTACGACGAGACCGACGACATCGAGGCCTCCGACGTCCAGCCCGGACCCGACGGCAGCCTCCGCATCGACGGGGCCTCCCTGCTCGAGACGGCCGCGCGCGCGCTCGACCTCGACGAGGACGATCTGCCGCAGGACGTCGACACGATCGGCGGCCTCATCCTGAAGCAGCTCGCGCGTCAGCCAGCCCGGGGCGACCGGGTCGACGTCGGGCGCTGGACGGCCACGGTCGAGGGGACGCAGGGCTTCCGCATCCTCGCGCTGACCTTCCGCCCACGCACCGCCGACGGGTCTTCGGTGTCCGAGCCGGAGCCCGTCGCGCCGAGTCCGGGCCCCGAGACCTCGCAGGGCGCCACAGGCACGGACCAGCCGCCAGGCTGAGCTCGGCTGGGTCGCCGCGGGTCGCTGCACCTCTTGCGCTCGGGCGCGCTTCGGTTCACCTTGAGGGTCGCGCGGCCCAGCCGCCTCGCCACACGCATCACCATGACCGAGCCTCCCCAGAAGCTCCTCGGCGCTCTCGTCGAGGGAGCCTTCGAGCCGCCCGACCCGTCACAGCCGGCGCGTCCCGTGGCCCTGCGCATCGCGCGCTTCGTCGGCGCGGGCAAGTTCGCCTGGGTCTTTGAGGCGCAGGACGCCTCGGGGGCCCGCCACGCGATCAAGATGCTCTATCGCGACGACCATCAGGCCCTCGCGCGATTCAAGCGCGAGATCAAGGTCATCCGCGCGCTCCCCGCGCATCCGAACCGCGCCGCCTACCGCGGCCACGGGCAGACGGGCGCCTGGCCGTGGGTCGCGATGGACTTCATCGACGGCTTCACGCTCGGCGCGGTGCTGCGGCAGAACCGCCCGCTCGAGTCCTCGGTCGCCTGCAAGCTGATGGTGCAGCTGTGCGACGGCTTCAACGGCCTCCACCGCCTCGGCCTGACCCACCGCGACATCAACCCCGACAACATCATGATCACGCACGCGGACCGCGCCGTGAAGCTGATGGATTTCGGGTTGGTGCAGGACTCTCAGGGGCTGCTTCAGCTGTTCGAGCAGGCGGACATCCTGGCGGGCGCTGACTTCAGGGACGACCTCGACACCGGCCTCATCGCGGGCACGCCAGAGTACATGGCGCCCGAGCAGATCTCCGACCCGCACGTCCGCGAGCGCCACCGCCAGAAGACCGACACGACCGCCGACATCTTCGCCCTCGGCGTCATGTTCTGGCAGCTCGTCGCCGGACGCCAGCTCTTCCCGTACGCGGTCGGCAGCAAGGGCGCGAGCGGCCGCGAGGGGCTCATCCACTTCCTCGATTACCGGCTCACCTTCACCGACGCCGAGCTCGAGCGCCCCGCCCACGTCTCGCCCGAGCTGTGGTCCATCCTGCGCAAGAGCCTCGCGCACGACCCGAAGCACCGGCAGCGCGACGCCGCCGAGCTCGCCCGCGATCTGCGCGTCTGGCTCGACACGGGGCAGGGGATCCGGGAGGAGGACCTCTCGGCCACCGTCGCGACCGAGATCGACCTCGCCAAGCTGCGCGCGATGGCCTCCGCCAACGCCCGCGCCCGCGCGAGCGACCCGCCGCCCGACAGCGGCGTCATCGACACGCGCGCCTTTCAGGCCATCATGCCGAAGCGGACCGAGGCCCCGTGGGCGAAGGCCGAGACGATCCGTGACATCCCGAGCGACTCCGCCGAGGCGCGGGCCGCGACCCTCGTGGGCGATGAGTCGCTTCCAGGAGGCGCCCAGAGCTTCCACGCGCTCACGACCGAGATGAGCCAGCGCGCCCCTGACAGGGCCGTCGTGGCGCAGCTGCGGGGTCGCCTCGACGCGGACGAGGCCCGGGTGGCGCGTCGGCGCAACCACCGTCGGACGCTCGGCTTCGTCCTGCTCGCGATGGCCCTCGGGGCTGGCGTCGCGCTCGCGCTGAGGCTCACCTGAAGGTTCGCGGCGTCGCGTGTCCCGGGGACCCGCAACGCGCCGCCAGCGGTCGGGTCACCAGTCGCGCTTGCGGGTCGCCCGGAAGAGCTTGCCGGCGTTGATGCACTCCTTTTCGGCCGCGAACTCGATGTCCTCGCGCGTGATCATGTCGCGTCGCTCGGCCGCACGGTAGGCGGCCCGCACGACCGCGTTCTTGATGTTGCCACCCGCGAGCTCGAAGCTCTCGGCGAGCTCCTGGTAGTCGATGTCGTCAGCGACCGGACAGTCCTTCGGCACGAGCTTGCGCCAGATGGCCTCGCGGTTCCGGATGTCGGGCTTCGGGAAGTCGATCTTGAACATGATGCGGCGCGCGAAGGCGTCGTCCATGTTCTTGTCGAGGTTCGTCGTGAGGATCACGATGCCGTCGAAGCGCTCGATTTCCTGCAGCAGCAGGTTCGTCTCCATGTTGCTGAAACGGTCGATCGAGCTCTCGACGTTCGTCACGCGCTTGCCGAACAGCGAGTCGGCCTCGTCAAAGAGCAGCATGCTGTGATTGGCGCGGGCGGAGGCGAAGATCTTCGAGATGTTCTTCTCCGTCTCGCCGACATACTTCGACACAATCTTCGGGATGGACACCTGATAGAGCTTCATCCCGAGCTCGGTCGCGAGGATCTCGGCGCACAAGGTCTTGCCCGTGCCGGGCTCCCCCTTGAAGAGCACCGTGATGCCCTTGCCCGTCACGAGGCGCCGCCCGAAGCCCCATTTCGTCATCACGAACACGCGGTTGCGGCACGCCATCAGCAGCTCGCGCACCATCGACTGCTCGCGCGGCGGCAGCACGAGGTCGTCGAGGGTCAGCGTCACCTTGCTGCGCACGGACAGTTCGTCCATGTTTGCGCGGATTTGCGCCTGAGCGCACTGCTTGAGCAGCTCGCTCGAGATGGCGCCAGCTGTCGCCTGGGGGCCTCCGGAGGCCGCACGCACGCGCTGCTCGGCGAGCGCGCAGGCGCTCGCGATCTGCCCACCCGTCAGCTCGTAGCGGGTCCCGAGGTCGTCAAGGTCCACATCGGGCAGGACAGGCAGGCCCTTTGGCAGGTGCGTCGCCCAGATGCGCGTCCGCTGGTCGACGTCGGGCATGCCGAGGTTCAGCTGGAAGCCGATGTAGTGCTCGATCGCCGAGTCGACCTCGTCGGGTCGGTTCGTCGTGAAGATGAGGAGCCCGCCGTTCTTCTCGAGCTGCGAGAGCAGCGGCGGCAGTCGCGGGTTGCCCTTGTTGACGAGCGACTCGCAGCGGTCGACGACGAGGACCGCGCCCTGCACGCGGGCCTCGGTGAAGAGCGACGCGATGAGCGTGACGAACGAGCGCGAATCCCCCGCGAGCGTCGCCGAGTCCACGATGATGAGCGGGCGGTCGAGCGCGTGGGCGACCGCCTCGGCGAGCACCGTCTTGCCGGTACCAGCACTTCCCACGAAGGCGATGGCGAGGCCGTCGGTGCCGACGAACGGGCCGCGGACAGGTCGCCCCGCCGCGTTCGCCGGGGTGCTGAAGTGACGCAGGACCTCGACGAGCTCGTCGCGTCCTTCGCGTTCGAGCGAGACGTCGTCAAGCCGGATGAGCGGGTCCTTCAGCTCGGCGAAGGCCCGCAGCGAGGCGTCGATCGTTCGGCGGCACAGCACGAAATCGGCGAGGCGCTCGGGGACGCGGATCTCTTGCGCGAGCGTGCCGTCTCCCTTCGGCTCCTTGGCGCGCTCGAGCGAGATCAGCTTGTGCTGGAGCAGGCGGGCGTCCGAGGCAAAGTAGCGCCGCCCCTGCAGGCGGTCGATACGCGACGGGAACAGCAGCTGGAGCGCGAGGTCGACGTCGACGAAGTCGAGCAGGATGTTGTTGTTGAAGCGCGCGAGGCGGCGACGGAAACCGAGGTCGAGGTGCGGCATCAGCGCAAGCTCGAGGATCTGCCGCTCGACGGGCTCGAGGTCGTGGCTCGCGGTGATGTCGTCGAGCGGGAAGCTCCAGCTGCGGCGCATCGCGTCGGCCCGAAAGCCTGCGAGCTCGAGGTCGTTGTCGATCGTCGTCGCGCGGATGTTCTCGATCGCCTCCTCGGTCTCTTCGTCCGAGAGGTCGTTGATCTTCAGGTGGGTCGCGTGCTCGAGCAGGCTTTCCCAGCGGCGCAGGGTGGCGTCGACGAAGCGCGCGTTGAGCGCCACGAACTCGGGGTCGTTGTTGATCACGGGGCCTCCGCGGGCATTATCCGCGGCGCCCCCCGAGGGGTCAACCGCCTTGGCCACCGCTCAGAAGCGCAGCGTGCCACCGAGGGCCAGCCCGTCACGCGAGGCGGCTAGCGTCGGGATGAAGATCGGCGTCTGGGCGGTCACCGTCTCGCCCTCGGGGTCGAGGATGAGCAGTCCGACGCCGGTCAGCGCGAGCGCGCCCGCGGCGCTGAAGACGATGGCGGAGCCGATCTGCCACGGGCGCACGTCGCTCGCGTAGGCTGCGCGGTAGGCTGCCTTGTTCTCGGCCGTCTGGTTCTCGCCAGCGTTTGGCGCGAAGCGGGCCGCGAGGTCCTCGGCCTGGCCGTCGCCATGCAGGAACATGCCGAGGCCGCCGCCTGCCAGGGCCGTCCCCGCCCCGATGAACGCCCAGCCCACCCACGCCGGCGTCCCGTCGCTGTCCTCCGCGACCGCGCCCGAGTAGCCCGCGTCAGCCTCGAGCGTCACCGGGACCTCGGTCTCCGTGTCCTGCACGACGGTAAGCGGCTGCACGAAGGGCTTGAAGCCCGCGGCCTTGACCTCGAGCTGGTAGGCGCCCGTCTCGATCGGCACGACCTCGAGCGGCGAGCGCCCGAGCGTCCGCCCCGACAGGAGCACGAGCGCGTTCGGCACATTGACGCTGACGCGCAGGAAACCGAGACGTGGACGCGGGACGAGGACGTATTCGAGTTCGCGCGTCTCACCCGCCGCGAGCGTCAGCGACTCCTGACGGCCGCGGAACTCGGGGTGGCTCACGTCGACGCCTTGCGTGCCTGTCCGCAGCCACGTCGAGAACGGGCTCGCGGTGAACGTCCGCGGCCCGCGCTCGGGGTGGCTGAAGGTCACCTTCGCGGTGGACGGGGTGACGCGCACCGTGACGCGTGTGTGGTCGCGCGCGAGGGTGGCGCCGATACGGTTCAGGTACTCACGTCCGTCCTTGGCGTATTCGTAGTCCTGCTCGAGGGCCCGCGCGAAGAAGTCCCAGGCCTGCGGCAGGTCGCCGAGGGCCTCCCAGGCCCGCCCGAGGTTGTGCATCGTGACCGGGTGCGGGTTGAGCTTCAGGGAGGCCTCGAACTTCGCCACGGCCTCGCTGAACTTCCTCTGCTTCGCGAGGTTGATGCCCTCGGTGTGGAGCTCGGCCGCGCGACGGTTGTCGTCGGGGGCTGCGTGGGAGGCGCGGGGAGTGACGAGCGCGAGGAGCAGACACAGCGCGGTGAGGACGCCGCGCGCGACCTGGCGAGTGGGGGCCTGGGGCGTCATTCGAGCGGGCTGCAGACGAGGGAGATCGAGTCGACGAGGGCACCGGCCCCGCCAGTGATCCCCGTGACGATGTAGCCCGCAGGGCAGCTGAGGTTGTAGGCTCGGCCCTCGGCTCCGCCCGCTCGCTCCGTGGTGCGCTTGTCCGCGCCGACGCGGGCCTTGGCCGAGGCCGCCGAGGTGGCCGGGGTGGCAGAACGCGCGAGCTCGCGGATCTCGGCCTCACCGAGGCCGCCGACGCGCTCGGCCACCTTCGAGCGCTCCGCCTCGTAGGCCATGCCAGCGAGGTCCGCGTAGCTCTGGCCGCCCTTGCCCGGGCGGGCGCCGACGTTCGGGACCTCGAGCGTCACGATGACCGGCGCGGCTGGGTCAGCTGGCGGGATGGTGGCCCGCGGTCCAAGCGGCTCGCGCACCAGCTCGCGACGCTTGCCCGCGAGCGCCACCCCGATCTCGGCCTTGTCGACCGCGAGGCGCTTCGGCAGCGGGCGGGTGCGGCCGAGCTCGACCGCGTAGACGCCATTGTCGACCGCGACGTGGATCGCTTCCTGCCAGGCCGCCCGCTTGGCCCCAGGGGCCGTGTACAGGCTGAAGGTCAGCGGGAAGATGCCCGAAATCGGCCGCCCCTCCGGGTCGACGAGGCGCCCGCCGTAGACGACGCGCTGCGTGGCCACGGCGGGAGGCGCACCTGGCCGATCGTTGGCGCCCGCTGGGGCCCCCGCTGGGGCGGCCGCGAGGGCGAGGAGCACGGGAACGACGACTCGGACGAGGCGGGACACGACGGACCTCCGCAAGAAGCGACAGCCACTGGTACCGACGGCAGCGCGAGGTGTCAACCCCGTGCGGCCGCGAGAGGTCGCCAGAGGTGGCGTGGGGCTGTCAGGCGTGACTTACTTCTTGGGGCAGGCGGCGTCCCAACGGGCGACAGCGGCCTTGACCTTCTCGTGCTCGAGCTGGTTCGACTTGCCGAGCGCCTCGAGGGCCATCTTCTGGTGGGCGTTGAAGCACTCGGAGAGGACCGCCTCGTCGGGCTTCGCCTTGCGGGCTGCCTCGGCCTCGGTGACCGCCTTCTCGAGGTTCGCGAGGGGGACGTCGAGGTCGCACAGGGCGGTCAGTTCCTTCACGAGGGCCTCGGCCTCTGTGATGGGGGCGTCCTTCAGCTTTTCGCCGTAGGTCTTGCCAGCGACGCACTTGAGCGAGGCGTCCTCGCCCGACTTGAGCGCGGCCTTGATCTCGCCGAGGTCCTTCTGGACGCTCTCGAGAAAGAACTGATCGGCCTTGCTCGGGCCGCCACAGGCGACCGCGACGAGGGAGGAGGCGACGAGGGTGGCGAGGGTGCGCAGCGACATGGCGTTTCCTTAAGGAAGATGAACGACTTTGAGCGAGGGATGTTCTCGCCGATGTCGTCGCACGCGGACGCGGTCGTCGTCAACAGGCCCGCCGGCTCCGCTGCTTCGCGCGCCGCCGCCGCGACACCGGGCCGCGGTTCAGGCGCGCGGATTCGACGGCGGCGCGGGCATGCAGCTCGCACGCGGCTGGTTGTCGCGTCCTGCCGCGTGGCGTCCGGCCTGTCGCGGTGCGCGCGTCGAAGGCGCGCCCACCGTCGGCTGAAGCGAGGAGCGCAGGCATGGGATTCGAGCGGCGTTTCGTGGGGGTGGTGGGCGTCGTGTCGGGCGCGCTCGTCGCGACCCTCGCCAGGTCTGCTGGCGCATCGGAGCCGGGGGAGGCGTCGTTCGGGCGCTCGCTCGCCCGTCCGGGCGCCCTCGTGCTCTGGGTCGAACCGGTTGGCGCACCGTGTCCGCTTGGCTGTCCCGAAGCCTCGGCGGCCGTCGTGGAGGTCACCGAGGGCGTCGCGGGGGCCACGGGACGTCGGCGCCTTCCGGCCGCTCGTGACGGCCTCGGGCGGGTCGCTGTCGTCGCGCGCCCGGGGGAGGTCACGGTCAAGGTCCGCTGGCCCGCCCGTGGCGGCCCGTGGCGCCTCGCGAGCGCCTTCAGGCCGCTGGACGGCGGGGTGTGCTCGGTGATGGACGCGCCGCTGCGCATGCGCTGGCGCGCCTGCGATCCCGGACTTGACTGCGTCGACGCCATCGGGGCCGGGCGGGCCATGCGCCTGCCGGCCGTCGGTCCGGTCGCGCGCGAGGCCCACCTCGCGACGCCCGAGGACCTCGAGACGCTCGGCGGCTGGCCGTCGGGGCTGCGCGACGGGGTGGTGGGGCATGCGGCGCGGACAGCCGGGTTGCCAGGTGTGCCGGAGGGCGCCGCCACCGAGGGCTGGGCGCCAGCTGGCGAGGGCGGGTCGCGTTGGGGTGAGGGGGCGACAGGCCGGCCTGTGCCGGCGGAAGATGAGGCGTGGTACGTGACGATGCGCTGGGCGGACCGGCCGGCGCGCGGGCGGCGCGTCCTCGTCCTGAACCCGTTCACTGGGGCGGCCGTCGTCGCCTCGGGCGGCTGGGAGACGGGGCCTGGCCCGAACCGCGCGCTTGGCGGGGCCTCCGAGGAGGTCCACCGGGCGGTCGGAGGCGGTCATCGGGCCCCGCTGGTCCTCGGCTTCCTCGTCGACGAGGCGGCCCCCCTCGGGCCGCTCTCGGGCGGCTGTCCGGCCGATGATCTGGACGCAATCGAGGGCCTGATGGCGCAGTGAGGTCCGTCGGCGCCTGTCGCGTCACTCCGCGTCGAGATAGAGGGTCGCGTCGAGGAAGGCCTCATCCGGAAAGTGGCTCCACATCAGCGCTCCGTCCTCGATCGTGCCGATGACGTCGGCGATCTTCGCTGGCTCGACGACCTGACAGCCCCAGCTGTTGCCGAGCCGTCCGTGCGTCGCGAGGAAGGCGCCCGAGGCGTAGGGGTCCGAGTGGACGACGATGGCCCGGTTGCGCACCTGGTCGTTGATCCCGTCGTCGAGGCCGTCGAGGCGCAGCGAGAGGCCGTTGCTGTCGCTGATGTAGCGCGACGCCGTGCGCATGAGACCGAGGCTCGATTGGTGGGACCCCTCGACGTTCGAGAAGCGGTACGCGTAGCCCGGGTTCGCGGGGTCCTCGGAGCCTTCGCCATGGGTCACGGGCTCGGCGAAGAGGACGGCGCCGTCCGTGAGATCGACCGTCCAGAGGCGTGGGTGTGAGGAGTGGAGGGCGAAATCGATGACCGTGTAGATGAGGCTGTCCGTGTCGCCACGTTGCCAGGCGCGCTCGAACACGCGCAGCGCCAGGTCGAGGACGTCGCGGTCAAGTCCGTGTGGCTCGAGGTCGGTGGCCGAGGTGAAGCCGAGCGTCAGCGTGTAGGCGCCAGCCGTCGCCGGGTTCGCCGGGTCACCGGTCTCGGCGACCCAGGTGTCGACGACGACCCACGCGGTCCCCGCGCCAAGCCGGGCCGCCGCGTTCCAGTGGCCGCGGTTGCGGCAGGCTGCCGGGTCGAGGTCGTCAAGGATGTGGACGTCGACGTCGACGCCGGGTCCGAGGTCCGAGAGCGAGGCCACGAGCAGCCCGTCGGCGGGCAGTTCGACGCGGTAGACCCGCTCGGGGCCGCCTTCGGGGGTCGAGGGGGCACAGGCATAGGCGTCGAAGCGGCGCGACCCGGTGGTTGTGTCGCGGCTGTCGACGAACGGGAATCGGTCGACACAGATGGCGTCGCCCTCACAGGCGGTGGTCGCTGGGTCCGGCTCGGTGCCGGGGTCCGGTTCGGTGCCCGGGTCTGGCTCGCCCGGGTCGAGCGGATCCGGCTCGGACACCGGTGTCATCGGGCTCGCCGCCGCGGGGGCGTGGGAGGTCGTCACGCGGCCCTGCCAGCGCGCGTCGTCCGTGACATCGCAGGCCGCCGCCCCTGCTGTGACGAGCAGCAGGAGGAGGGCGGTACCACGCAGCCGAACACGTCGGGTCGGGGCAGGGAGTCGCAGCATCGAGGTCGCTCCTTCGGTGAGGTGCGCGATACGCGGACGATCGTAGGCTCGCCGGCGCGTCAGCGCGGGTAGCACATGCCCTGGCACGGCGGGCAGAGGGTGCCAGGCAGGCACGATGGGCACGCGATGAGGCATTGCTCGGTGTCGGCGCACATGGCGTCGGACTCGCACCCGATGTGGTGGCACTGGTTGCGCATCCCGATGTGGCGGCAGCGCGAGGTCCCGTCGGCGCTGGTCATGCACATCGCGTCGAGGGCGCAGTCGCAGTCGGTGGTGCAGGTCGTCGGCGCCTCGGTCTGGCACCAGCCCTTGCAGGACTCGCCGCTGCCGTCGGGGTTTGGCGAGCAGGTCATCTGGTCGAAGAGGCAGCTGCCGCGACCGCAGTCCGCGTCCATCTTGCAGTCGTAGGGCGGCTCGCAGGTGCCGTAGCAGCCGCCGCCCGTGCAGTTGCCCGCCGAATCGCAGATCGGGTCGGCGCAGACCACCGTGCGGCAAAAGCCGCCGTCGGCGCAGTCGGCGTCGGCGTCGCACTCCCACGGCGGGGGCGGCGAACCTTCGGCCAGGCAGGCCGGGACGCAGGTGGCGCCGTCCGAGGCCGGGTCGCAACCGCAGACGGTGCCCGGCGGGCAGGTCGCGCCGTCGACGCCGCAGACCGGGCCGGGCGGGACGGGCGCGCAGAAGGAGGGGCACACCATCCGCTTGCCGGGCTCGGGGTTGGGCTGGCTGCAGTCCATCTGGCAGGCGAAGCCCGCGGGGCAGTCGGTCGGGGCCCAGCACTGGACGGGCGACGGGACGCAGCGGAAGGCCTCGCAAGCCATGCCAAAGGCGCAGCCGGCGTCGCCGACGCACTCGGCGTCCTCGGGCAGGCACATCATCTCGCAGGCGACGAACCCGTTCGGCAGGCCAAAACCCGGAGGCGCGCAGCCACAGACCTCACCGGGCCGGCACTCGGCCGTGTCGCGGCAGTTCGGGCGCGGGGTGCAGGTGCCGCCGCACGCCACGATGGCCGACGGGCCACCGCCGCAGCTGCCGAAGTCGCAGAACTCGTGCATGGCACAGCTCGCGTCGCTGAAGCACATCGGGTTCGGGACGCAGTGCCCCGCGCAGACGTCGACGCAGGGCTCGCCGTCGCGGCAGGGCGAGAGGCACTCGCCGTCCTCGGTCGAGCAGTGCTCGCGTGGTCCGCACTGGTCGGACGAGACGCACAGCGGTGTCGGCGGGACGCATTCGCCGTAGCAGGCCATGTCGCAGGCCTCGCCCGCGGGGCACGGGGCAGGCCGGCAGACCTCGGCGGCGTTGCAGATGAGGCCTTCGGTGCAGTCGGTGTCGGCGTAGCAGCCAGCGGGTGCGGGCTGGTTCGGCACGCAGCGGCCCGAGCAGACGGTCGGGCAGACCTGTCCGGGCGGGCAGTCGGAGAGGCACTCGCCGTCCTCGGTCGAGCAATGTTCGCCGTCGGCGCACTGGCCCGTGTGCTGGCAGCGGGCCTCGGGCGGCTCGGGCGGCACGCACTGCCCGTAACAGACATCGGGGCAAGGGGCGCCGTCTTCGCAGCCCGGCGGCGGCAGGCAGACGTCGGCCGCGTTGCAGCGCGTGTCGGGCGGACACTGCGCGTCTTCGTAGCAGCCTTGCGGGGCGGTCGGGTCGTCGCAGCGCCAGCCGCAGGTGTCGGACTCGCAGGTCCAGCTGCCGTCGCACGCGGGATGCGCGAGGCCCGACGCCTCGCAGTCCGCAGCCGTCTCGCAGCGGAACGGGGTCTCGGCGTCGCTTGTCGGGCCAGCGTCCGGTCCGCCGACGGTCGTGTCGGAGGTGCCTGGCGTCGGGGCCGCGCCGCGGCCGCAGCCAGCGTCGTCGTTGGCGCCCATCGCGATGACGGCGAGGGCGGAGAGCAGGGTCGTGAGACCGAGGTTCGAGCGCATCGGCGTGCTCCGTCGGGTCTGGGTTCGGCTTCGGGCAGGGGGCGCGCAAGAGGCGCGGGCGAGACGGCCCTCCAAGGTGCCAGCGCCGGTAGGTCGGCTCCAGCGAAATCGGGATCCTCGTTCCGGCAGGCGGCTCAGAGGACGTTCGAGGCGAGCTCGGCGAGCTTCGAGCGCTCGCCCTTGCGCAGCGCGATGGCCGCCGCGATGCGTTGCCCGCGGAGGCGCCCCATCAGGTAGGAGAGGCCGTTGCTCAGCGAGTCGACGTACGGGTTGTCGATCTGGAAGGGGTCGCCCGTGAAGACGATCTTGGTCCCTTCGCCAGCCCGCGTCAGGATGGTCTTGATCTCGTGCGGGGTCAGGTTCTGCGCCTCGTCGACGATCATGTACTGGCGCGCGATCGAGCGACCGCGGATATAGGTCAGCGGCTCGACCTCGAGGACGCCCGCCTTCACGAGGTCTTCGACGGCGCGCGGGGACTTCTTGACCTTCGGGTTGATCGAGAAGAGGTACTCGACGTTGTCGTGGATGGGCTGCATCCAGGGCTTCAGCTTCGAGTCCATGTCACCGGGCAGGTAGCCGATGTCGCGTCCCATCGGGATGACCGGGCGCGAGACGAGGAGGCGCTTGTACTTCTCCTGGTCGGCGACCATCTGGAGGCCAGCGGCGATGGCGATCAGCGTCTTGCCCGTACCGGCCTTGCCGATGAGGCAGACGACGTGGATGTCCTCGCGGAGGCAGGCGTCGAGCGCGAAGTGCTGCTCGCGGTTGCGCGGCTTGACGCCCCAGACGGGGTCCTTCGCCTGATAGATCGGCTCGAGGAGTCCGCCTGCCGTGTTGGCGCGCACAAGGGCGGTCGCGCCGCGCGGGTCGCGAGCCATCAGGTATTCGTTGTCGTGAAACGGCGTGCCGTCGCCCGAGGCTGGCAGGTCGATGGGCTGGTCGAACAGGCGCTGCAGGTCTTCGGGCGTGACGTCGACGGCCCGGACAGGCGGGTAGAGGTCCTCCATCGAGACGCGGCGCGGGTCGTAGTCGACAGCCTCGATGCCGAGCACGTTGGCGCGGATGCGGAGGTTCGTGTCGAGGGTGACGAGGCTGACGGACTCCTCGGGGAAGCGCTCGCGGACGTCGAGGGCGACCGCGAGGATGCGGTCGTCGGCCTGGTGGTGCAGGTGAAAGCCGTAGGGCAGCTCGCGCTGCGTCATGCTGACGTACAGCGTGCCGCCGTCGCGCAACGGGACGCCGTCGACGAGCGAGCCGTGGACGCGCATCGCGTCGACGCGGCGCGCGATCTCGCGGGCGTTGCGGCCGAGCTCGGAGCCGTCCTTCTTGACGCTGGCGATTTCCTCGATGACCACGATGGGGAGCCACACGCCGTTGTCGGCGAAGCCGCAGATGGCCTCGGGGTCG
>SYAK01000302.1 GCA_005788935.1 Pseudomonadota bacterium | reverse complement strand
TGATGCCCGCGACGGGCCCCGTGTCGACCTCGGTCAACATGTGCTGAAGTCCGTGCCCCATCTCGTGGAACAGCGTCGTGACCTCGTTCCACGTCATCAACGAAGGCTTCCCGTCGACGGGTGGAGACTGATTGCAGACGAGGTAGGCCACTGGCACACGATGCGAGGTCTCAGGCGGGGCGAGGGCCCGCGAGCGACCGACGCACTCATTCATCCACGCGCCGCCGCGCTTGTCCTCGGGGCGGCTGTGCGGATCGAGAAAGAATCCGGCGATTCGGACGGGTGGAGCGTCGCTCGAGGTTCCGGGCGCGTGGATGTCGAAGTAGCGCACATCGGGATGCCACACATCGACCTCGCCCTCGGGGCGGGCGGTGATGCGGACGCCGAACGCGCGCTCCACGATGTGGAAGAGGCCGTCGAGGACGGTCGGCAGCGGCAGATAAGGGCGAAGGTCCTCCTCGGACCAGCTGAAGCGGGCCTCCCGCAGACGGCGGGCCCAGTAGGCGATGTCCCACTGCCGCAGCGGCTCGACGCAGCCGTGTTCGGCCGCGAAGGACGAGAGCTCAGCATGCTCGCGCAGCGCGGCCGGGTGTGAAGACGCGCACAGGGCGTCGAGGAGGCGCGTCACGGCCGCGACGTCGGGGGCCATGCGCGTGTCGAGCTGCATCGCGGCGAAGGTCGGGAAGCCGAGCAGCTCGGCCTGCGCCTGCCGCAGGCGCAGCATGTCACGGATGCGGTCGGAGTTGTCGCGCTCCCCGTCGCCGCTCTCTGGGCCCGCACGGCCCACATAGGCGCGATGCAGCTGCTCGCGGAGGTCTCGTCGCTCGGCGTACTCGAGGAACGGACCAAAGCTCGCGAAGTCGATGCCGACCCGCCACGGGCCGCACTCGGCCGTGGCCTCCGGGTGTCCGGCCGCACGGGCCTGCTGGGCGTAGAGCGCGCGGGCGGACGGCGGGAGCCCCGCGACCTCGTCTTCCGAGGTCAGCGTCAAGGCGAAGGCGCGGGTCGCGTCGAGGACCGCGTTCGAATAAAGCAGCGCGAGGCGCGCAAGTTCCTGCTGGTTGGCGTTGAAGCGGTCACGGGCCTCCCCGTCGAGGGCGACGCCGCTGTGGCGGGCAGCCCGGAGCGCAAGGGCGAAGGCCCGAACGACCGCCGGAGGCGCGTCCGTGGCCCCCTCGACAGCGCCCGACAGGCGCATCAGGGCGTCGTGGATGGGCCGGCTCTGGCCGAGCCGCGAAAAGAACGTCACGACCTCGGGCTGGACCTCCTCGATAGCGGCCCTCAAGGTATCCGAGGTACGCACCGACAGCAGGTGATTCGCGAGTCCCCAGGCCCAGCCGAGGGGGTCCTCGAGGCGTTCGAGGGACGCGAGGAAGTCGACGGCGCCGTCGACAGTGGCCGGGACCGCGGGGGCTGCGGTCTCGCGCTCGGTGAGGGCCTCGCTCGCCTTCGCGATCGCCGCGCGGATGGCCGGGACGACCTCGGCGGCGTCAAAGGCGGAGAAGCGTGGGACAGCGCCAGGCGCCGCAAAGATGGAAACAGGTTCAGCGACGGTCATGCGCGTCGGTATACGCCCGGACCCGGCGACGGGCAAGTCGGGGCCGCTCGCGTCGATCGACTGTGGCCTGGCCACACGTTCATGATTTCGGACCCGACCCCTTCCGCCCCGCAGGTCGTCAGGGACTCGGACCGACTGGCGGCGGTCCCTCGCACAGCAGCTGATTCGGCGCATCGCAGGGAATGTCGTTCCAAGGCCGCGATCCCGCCCACGGGAACATGTGCACGCAGTGCTCGCGGCCCTCCCAGTTGGTGGGCTCACCGTCCACGAACCCGCCGACTGCACCGTCCCAGAGGCTGCCGTCAAGCCAGCGCCAGACGCCCTCCTCGTCGAGGTCGGTGAGGCCGATCCAGCTCGCATCGAGCCCCGCCTGGGACATCGCCGCCTGAGCCGCAGCGACCTCTTCGGGGGTCTCGAAGACCAGGGGTTGCAGGCCGGCGTCCGCACAGATGCGGCGCGCGTCCTCCCACACCCTGGGGCGCCAGCATGCGAGCCAGGTCGCCGCGTAGCCTTCGACCGTCACGTGCGCACAGTCAGGGCACTCCGAGGCGTCGTCGGCCCGCCCCGAGCAGTCCTGGTCGCGGCCGTCACCACAGACGTCGACCGCACCGCGGAAGGTGTCGGCCGCCCCCTCGTCGCAGTCATCGGCGCACTGATGGCCATCTCCGTCGAGGTCGGCCAGGGGGTTGCGCACACAGGCGAGCGTCTCGGTGACGAGGGCTGCGCGCCGGTCGAGGAAGGCAAAGATTCCCTCGAGTCCGCCTCGGGCGTCGCCCGCGTCTTCCCGCGGCTCGCGGTCCATCCAGGCCTGAACGAGCTCTGGCAGGCCCTCGAAACGCGCGCGGAAGGCCTGGCTGGTGGCGATTTCAGCGGTCCGCGCCAGCGCGTCGTCATAGGCCACGCGGCAGTGCGGGTCGCGCACGCAGCCCGCGAGCAGCAGCCCCTGGCCCTCGTACAGCGGCAACTCGGCGCCGAAGGTCTGGTCCAACCCCCAGGGGATGAGCCGAGCCACGCCGGCTTCGTCCAGGTGCAGAAACCAGTTGTTCCGGGTCGGCCCGTACCCGTCCCAGTGGCCGATGAGGACCTCGGTGGCCAGCATCGGCAGGACCACCGCCCAGTCCACGAGCGCCGCAAGATGCGCCATGAACCCCTCGGTCGGCGCCTCGCTGATCGCCTCGGCGAGGTCGTCGAGGGTGAGACGCGCGGCCTCCTCGCCGCCGTCGAGGTCGATGCGGAAGGCGAGGCCTGGAAACAGGTCATCTCCGTACTGGCCCTCGAAGAACCCGTGCGTCGATTCGAAGTGTCGATCGCGCCAGCGTGCGTCGAGGGCTTCGACGTGCAGATAGAGTCCAAGCGCCTCGCCGTTCAGCGTCACCCAGACGTGTGCGGTCCGTGGGACCGGGACCCCCGCGTCCGCAAAGAGAGCGTAGGCGACCACCTCCCGGATGCGCTCGAAGTCCTGCACCATGTTGTTGAGGGTCATCTCCTCGAGCCCCCGAAAGATCCCGCCCGCGTTGAATCGGGCGAAATCGAGCTTGAAACCGGGCTTGCCATCAAGCCCTCGGAAGCTCCCGATGCGTCCCTTCAGGCGGACCGCGACCGTCTGCGCCGAGCTGTCCCCCCAGCGGAAGCCCGCTGGGACCCACATGGAGGGCGCAGCCTGAAGGGACGCGTGGGCACTCTCCGAGAGCGTGAGCGAGACGGTCTCGACCGGGCGCAGCGAGCCGAACAGTTCCGCAGCTGGATCGCGCGGGTCCGACTCAGGGAGGCGATTCTGCGCCCCGGGGGTCGGCGCGGTGATCACGAACGCACCCGCGGCGTCGGCCGTCGGGAAGCCGGGCATGCGCCCCATCGTGAAGCCCTCAGGCGCATCTCCCGGGAGGGCGGCGTCAACCTGCTCGCCCGCGTGGGCCAGGACTGGCCCCTCGGACCCACACGCGAGCCCGAAATCGGCGAGCCTCACGACGCGCAGCTCGTCGCGCGCAAGCATGCCGGAAAGGCGCATTTGATTACCACCATCGCCGAGCGTCCAGCCGTCGAGGCTCACAGGACCGGCCGTCTGAGCGAGCGCGAGCTCGACCCAGTCTCCTCGGCAGTCGAACTCGTTGATCCGGATCTCGGGCCGAACGGTCGGCGTGACCTCCGGCAAGATGGCCGTGTCCGCGGTCGCGTCGTCGATCACTTCAGGAACGGAGCTGTCCGGAGCCACGTCCGCCCGAGGCTCGCTGTCACCGCCGCTACACCCTCCGCCAAGCCCGATGAGGGCCCCAAGTGACACCGCCGCACCGGTCCATCGCTTCATCAGGGACCTCCTCGTTCGCACGTTCGTCGAAGCTCGGGCCGGACCATGCGGCCACGAGACGCCTGACCTTCTCGTCGGCGCGCGAACGCGCATCATGGCACGTCTCTGGCGGGCCTGGGAACGAAACCGGTACGACGCGCGAGGTCGTTGCCCCGGTCGACCTGCATGCGTCGAGGCCACGGGCGTATCGGGGTGACGCGCGTTGCTCCGTGGCGGAGTGCGGGTGGCGGTCTGGACGCGCTGGGGCGCAGGGCAATCGAGTTCTCTCACGCGAGCACACCACCAGAGAGCAACTTTAGCAGGTATCGCCGATCGAAGCCTGCTCGCCTGCGAGAGTTTGCAATTCCAAGCTTTCGGTCGGGGTCCTGGTTGATGAGGCTCAGCGC
>SYAK01000031.1 GCA_005788935.1 Pseudomonadota bacterium | reverse complement strand
GCCATGCGGGCACGGAAGCCGTGGGTGTTCTTGCGCTTGCGGTTGTGCGGCTGGAAGGTGCGCTTCACTGGGATTCTCCGGGATCAAAAGAGGCCGACATGAATCATCGGCCCGGTGACACTGTCAAGGACAAAGCGTCCTCTGAAGGGTCTTCAGGGGTTGAGCGCGCGGCGGATGCGCTCGATGCGGGCCCGCATCTCGGGGTCCGCGTCGCGCAGGGCCTCGACCCGCTTCAGGGCGTTGATGACCGTCGAGTGATCGCGGCCGCCGAAGTGCCCGCCGATCTGAGGGAGGGACTCATCGGTCAGCTCGCGCACGAGGTACATCGCGAGCTGGCGCGGGACGGTGATGTTGCGGTGACGGCGTGGACCCTTCATGTCGGCGAGCGAGACGCCGAACTCGGCGCTGACGGCCTTGATGATCTGCTGCGGATCGACCCGCGTCAGCTGGGCGGAGAGCACCCCGATGGTCTGCTCCACCATTTCCTGATCGGGCGCTCGTCGGAGCATCGCGGACATCGCGAGGACGCGACGAAGGGCCCCCTCGAGCTCACGGACGTTCCGGGTCACGTGGCGGGCCATGAACATCGCGACCGGGTCGGGCAGCTCGACGCCCTCAATCGCGGCCTTCTGGCGCAGGATCGCGACCCGCGTCTCGAAGCCGGGTGGCTTGATGTCGGTGATGAGCCCCCACTGGAGGCGCGACTTCAATCGATCTTCCATGTCGGGGATCGACTGCGGGAGCTGGTCGGACGTCAGCACGATCTGCTTGGCGCTCGAGTGCAGCTCATTGAACATGTGGAAGAATTCTTCCTGAGTTCGGTCCTTGCCCGCGATGAACTGGATGTCGTCGATCAGCAGGACATCGCAGCCGTCTCGATAACGCGCACGGAACGCCTGCGTCTCGCGCGTCTGGATGCTCGCGATGAGATCGTTCACGAACTGCTCGCTCGTGACGTAGCGGACGCGGGCGAGCGGGTTCTTCTCGAGGACCGCGTGGCCGATTGCGTGCAGCAGGTGCGTCTTGCCGAGGCCAACACCGCCGAAGATGAAGAGCGGGTTGTAGTTCGTGCCAGGAAAGTCCGCCACTGCGCGAGCGGCGCTCATCGCGAACTGGTTGGTCGGGCCGTCGACGAAGGAGTCGAAGCGGTATCGCGGGTTGAGGGGCAAGCCAGGCGAAGCCGCGACCCCTCGCGGGGTGACAGCTGGGCGCGAGACCTCGTGAGCGAGTGCGGACGCAGTGGCCTCGGCTGTGACAAAGGTCACCGCGTAGTCGGTCGACGTCAGCTCACGGAGCGTGCCGCGGATGGTGCCGAGGTAGCGCTCGGCGAGGACGATCCCGTGGGTCTCGTCGGGGACGACGAGCGCGATCGTCCCCGCTGAAGGCTCGACGGCCTGACAGCGCACGGGCTGAAACCAGCTCAGGAAGTCCGAGGGCTCGAGGCGGCACGCGAGATCGTGAAGGGCTTGGTCCCAGAGGTTCACGGGCTTCCTGCGTCATCACTCGTCAAGGACGAGCCGCCCCGGGACGCCCATCATCGAGACGGGCGCCAGGCGTGGAGTGTGTGTGTCCGGTCTTCGACGCAAGGGACGGCGCGGTGGCGGCGTCGGGCGTGTCCCCTGCGGCGTCGGCCAGCTAACACCGCCCCGCGGGGGATCGCAAGGACGACGAAGGACGACGGACCCGGGGTGTGCGCGAGGACGACCGCGAGGAGGCGTAAGCCTCGGGTTCGGCGAGGTTCGGGGCGAGTGTCGCAGTTCGTGAACCGCCCTCGCGCCCTGTGGAAAACCTGGGGAAAAGCCCACGCATGGCGTGGAAATCCGGCCTCGGGAGTGGCCTGGCGAGGTCATCGGATCGCCAGTTCTTTCCGATGTTTGAAGGTTTTTCTCGGGGTCGTTGAAGACCCGCGACCACGCGACGTCCGCCCGGGGTCGCTGTGGAAAACCGGTGGACAAGACGTGGGCGGCCGGGGCGGCCTCCGCGGTCGGGTCGCGACTCGGCGCAGCAGTGCACGGAGGACCCACGGGTCGGTCCACGGACTGTCCACAGGCACGAGGGCTGTCGCGACCGCACGAATGGCCGCGGGTCAGCGTTGTCCACACCGTCCACAGGGCTGACGGGGACTGCTTGGCCTGTGTGTCTGGACTTTCTCCCACCCCTCAGGGCGGGGCCCCCGGGGTCCGGGCGTCCTCCAGTCCGCCACGAACGGGAAGCCACCTGCGGCGCGGTCAGGATGAACCGCCCTCGGCGGACGTCAAAAAATCGCATCGCCCGCAAAGTCGGTGTGAGGCTTGAGCCCCACTCGAAAGACGGCTAGAAGGACGAGCCCGGTCGGTGTCCCAGGACGCTGGCCCCGCAAGACCTCAAGGCCGTCTAGCCCAAGGAGAGCCTCCGTCATGGCCGCACTCGACATCCGCATCGACCGCCTCTCGTTCCAGGCCGCAATCCAGCGAACGCAGGGGGTGATCGACAAGAAGGGCGGGAGCAACGTGCTGTCGCACGTCCTCATCGAGTCGATCGCGCCGGATCGCATCCGGGTCCTGAGCACGGACTACGACGTGACGGTCGTCTCCGAGCTGCCCGCGGAGGTCGTCTCGGCGGGTAGCGCGTGCATCAACGGCAAGAGCCTCTTCGACGTCGTCAAGGGGCTCGACGAGCCTGACGTGCGCATCGAGGGGCAATCGAACCACTGGGCTATGATCTCGGCTGGGCGCGCCGTGTTCCGACTCGCGGGCATTGCGGCGCAGGACTACCCCGAGATCAAGCTCCCGTCGGAGGTCGGCTGGCTTGCGATGCCTGGCGCGATCCTGCGGGATCTCATCGAGAAGACGTCGTTTTCGATGTCGAACGACGAGACGCGGATGAACCTGAACGGGGTCTTCTTCAAGCTCGCTCCGGGGACGGCCGACGGTCTCGTCCGCGTGATGATGGTCTCGACCGATGGTCACCGCCTGTCGAAGCTTGAGCTCGAGTCGGAGGTCGCGAACTTCGCGGGTCAGCCGCTCTCGGCGATCGTTCACAAGAAGGGCGTCAGCGAGATCAAGCGGCTCATCGACGGGGACACCTCGACGATCGAGGTCGGCTTCGCGAAGGGGCTGACGCTGTTCCGGGCGGTCTCGCAGGCGGGGCAGGCCACGACGACGCTGACCGTGCGCCAGATCGACGACAACTACCCCGACTTCGCGCGCGTCATCCCGGCGGCCCCGCCCGTTCAGGTCATTGTTCCACGTGAAAAACTGACCCGTGCCGTCCGCCGCAACGCCGCGCTCACCTCGTCGAAGACGTCGATCGTCAAGGTCGAGCTGCAGTCGAACCGCCTCGCGATCACCGCCTCGAACCCCGACTACGGCGAAGGTCGTGACGAGGTCGACGTCGCCTACGAAGGCCCGGGGATGATGATCGGCTACAACTACAACTACATCCTCGACGTCCTCGGG
The DNA here is from genome assembly GCA_005788935.1 of Pseudomonadota bacterium. The sequence goes on along the minus strand of SYAK01000031.1, from coordinate 9,150 downwards.
GCGATCCGGGGTGAGTCCGCGGTGTTTCAGCTGACCGACGAGTTCTCGCCGACGATGATCACGTCACCGACCGAGCCTGGCGCGGTCTTCGTCGTGATGCCGATGCGGGTGTGACGGGCGCGTGCAGCTGCTCGGACTCGCGGCGGACGGTTTCCGCAATCTCGCGCCCTTCCAGCTCGCGCCGTCGTCGCGCTTCAACATCTTCGAGGGCGACAACGGGCAGGGGAAGACAAACCTGCTCGAGAGCGTCTACCTGCTGAGCGCCTTCAAGAGCCACCGCGACGCGCGGGCTGGCGAGATGGTGGCGCTCGGCGGGGCGATGGCGGCCGTGCGGGGCGAGGTCGTTCGGCGCGAGCTGAGGCGGTCGGTCGAGGTCCAGCTGACGGCGAAGGGCAAGAAGGTCCTCGTCGATGACAAGCCGATCACGGCCTTGCCTGCGGCGACCGCGCACCTGAGCGCCATCATCTTCGGGCCTGAAGATCTGGGCTTGACCCGAGGCGGGCCTGCGCCGAGGCGGGCGTTCCTCGATCGCGCCGTCTTCGGATCGTGGCCTGATCATCTCGCTGCACTCCGCGACTACCGGCAGGCGCTCGATGCGCGCAACAAGCTGCTCCGCGACGCGCGTGAGGGCGGGCGGTCAGGGTCGCTCGCGCGGGTCGACCCCGCCGTCCTCGAGGCCTTCGAGGCTGGCCTTGTGACGCACGGGCTGCGGGTACTCTCGGGGCGGGCGCGGTTTCTCGCGGACTTCCGGGGGCGATTCCAGCGGATCCTCGGCGAGATCTGCGATGGTCAGCTCGTGGGCGACGTCGCGATGTCGCTGTCGGTACCGTTGCCACACGACGCCTTGCGCGAGGCCCCCGACGGGCTCGCCGAGATCTGGCTCCGCGCGTTGGCGCGTGGACGCGAATCAGACTTTCGAGTTGGTTACACGCGTTCGGGTCCGCAGGCCGATGACCTCGTCTGCACCCTCGGTGGGCAGGACGTGCGGCCTTACGCGAGCCAGGGCCAACACCGCGCCTTCGTGCTCGCGCTGAAGCTCGCGGAGCTCGAGGTGACGCGCGAGACGCTCGGGATCTTTCCGCTCTTCCTGCTCGACGACGTCTCGAGCGAGCTCGACGCGACGCGCAACGCGCACCTCATGCGGACGCTCGCAGGATCTGGCGGGCAGGTGTTCGTCACGACGACGGATCGCCGGTGGATTCGTCTCGAGGCCTCCGATACTCGGGTGTGGCGGGTCGCGGGTGGGCGGGTCGAGCTGTCTTGACCCGCGAGGTCCTCGACGGATGGCTTTCGGGCGGCTAGGATCGCGGCGCCCGACGTCACGGGCGCGAGGAGGGGGAGATGGAGCGCTTTGTCATCGAGGGGGGGCACCGCCTGAAGGGCATCGTCACGCCGAGTGGCTCGAAGAACGAGGCGCTGCCGGTCCTGGCGGCCTGCCTCCTGACGAGCGAGCCAGTCATCCTGAAGAATCTGCCAACCATCGCGGACGTCGAGGTGATGCTGCAGATCCTCGAGAAGCTTGGGTCGAAGGTCGAGCGCCTCGCCGAGGACACGGTCCGCGTCACGGCTGACGGGGTCACCGACGGGCGGGTCGACGCGTCCCTTGCGCGCCGCATCCGGGCGTCAATCCTGCTCGCGGGGCCGCTAGTCGCGCGGGCGGGTCAGGTGGAGCTCCCGCCGCCAGGGGGTGACGTCATCGGGCGTCGGCGCCTCGATACGCACTTTCACGGGCTGACTGCGCTTGGCGCGACCTTCGATTTCAACGGGGCCTACGTCCTCGAGGGGCGCCACCTGGTCGGGACCGAGATCTTCTTCGACGAGGCGTCGGTCACGGCGACCGAGAACCTCGTGATGGCGGCCGCCCTCGCCGACGGGCAGACGACCCTGATGAACGCGGCCTGTGAGCCACATGTTCAGGGGCTCTGCCGGATGCTGGTGTCGATGGGGGCCGAGATCTCCGGCATCGGTACCGGGACGCTGCGAATCACGGGACAGCGGCGGCTGCACGGCACGACCCACACCATTGGGCCTGATTATCTCGAGATCGGCAGCTGGATCGGGCTCGCGGCGGTGACGAACTCCGAGATCGTCATCGAAGGGACGCGCGCCGATGAGCTGCGCATGATCCGGCACGTCTTCGGGAAGCTCGGTGTCCACCCCGAGATTGGCGACGATCGGGTGCGTGTGGCGCCCGATCAGCCGCTCGAGATCCGACGCGACCTGCATGGTGCTATCCCGCGGATCGATGACGCGCCGTGGCCTGCGTTTCCGACCGATCTCATGTCGATCGCGATCACGACCGCGACGCAGTGCAAGGGGACGGTGCTGTTCTTCGAGAAGATGTTCGAGGGGCGGATGTTCTTCACCGACGCGCTCATCAGCATGGGGGCGTCGATCATCCTGTGCGACCCGCACCGCATCGTGGTCGTCGGTCCAAGCCAGTTCTACGGCGCGCGCCTCGAGAGTCCCGATGTGCGGGCGGGCATGGCGGTTCTCATTGCGGCGCTCGCGGCCAAGGGGACCTCGACGATCTACAATATCCGTCAGATCGACCGTGGCTACATGCGGATCGACGACAAGCTGCGCGCGCTCGGAGCATCGATCGTGCGCGATCAGGGCTGAGGACATGCAGGACAACCAGGAACCTTTCGATCGCGTCCCGATGTTCGGGGCCCTGCGGCGTGTCGTCGTGAAGGTCGGCAGCTCGACCTTGCAGGCCTTGAACCTTGACGTTCTGACCGACGCGCTCGCTGCGTTGCGGAGTCGAGGGGTCGAGGTGGCGCTGGTCACCAGCGGGGCGGTCGCGTGCGGCATGACGCGCCTCGGGTTCAGCGAGCGTCCGAAGGAGCTGACGCAGGTCCAGGCGCTCGCGGCGATCGGTCAGGCCGAACTGATGGCGCGCTATCAGCATTCCTTTGCGCGCCATGGGCTGGTTTCGGCCCAGATCCTGCTGACCCACGGCGATCTCGCCGAGCGCCGGCACTTCCTCAACATCCGCCACACGCTGCAGGAGTTGCTCGGCTACGGCGTCATCCCGATCGCGAACGAGAACGACACGGTCGCGACCGACGAGCTGCGCTTCGGTGACAACGATCGCCTCGCCGCGGCCTTCGGCGCCGTGGTCGAGGCCGATCTCGTCGTGCTGTTGACTGATATACCGGCGCTTTACGATCGGGATCCGCGCAAGCATGACGACGCTCGGCCGCTGTCGGACATCTACGCGCTCGACGAAGGCGTGCGCGCGATGGCGGGCACGTCGGGCAGCGCGGTCGGGACAGGAGGCATGCGGACGAAGGTCGAGGCTGCGGAGATCGCGACGCGGGCTGGGATCCCGCTCGTCATCGCGAGCGGTGCGGACCCTTCCATCTTGACGCGCATCCTCGCGGGCGAGGCCATCGGGACGCTGTTCCATCCGCAACGGCAGATCCCGCGGCGACTCCACTGGATCGGCTTCTTCTCGCGGACGCTCGGAGTGGTGCGGGTCGACGCGGGGGCGGCCGAGGCGCTGCGGACGACGGGGGCGAGCCTCCTGCCGATCGGCGTCACGGGGGTTGAGGGTCACTTCGCGGCGGGTGACGCGGTCGAGATCCGCGACCCCGACGGGGCCCTCGTGGGCCGTGGCCTCAGCGGCTACGACAGCGAGGTCCTCAACGACATCAGGGGGTTGAGGCGCGACGCCGTGAGCGCAAGGCTGCAGGGTGGCTACGTCGACCCGGTCGTTCACCGCAACGACCTCGTGCTCTCCGATGAGTCTGGGAGCCTCACGGCGTGAGGCGGCCTCCGCACCTCGTTCTGGTCGTCCCCGATCTCTTCGACCGGGCCAACGGCATCGCACGCATTTCCCAGGCCCTCGCGCTCGCCTGCGCCAAGTGGGTTGAACGTCGCGGAGGCAGGCTTTCGGTGCGGGTCCTGCACGACCGCGGGCGGCTGCGGGACCCGCGGATCTGCCCGTTTCACGTGCAACTCCGCGGTTATTCCAGCCATCGCGCACGCTTCGCGATTGAGACGTTGGCGTGCGCGGGTCCCTCGACGCTGTTTATCTTCGGGCACGTGAACTTTGCGCCGCTCGGCCTCGCGGCGTCGGTCTTTGGTGCGCGGCATGTCGTCGTCGCGCACGGGATCGAGGTCTGGGAGCCGCTGTCTGCGCTGCGGACCTTGGCGCTCAGGCGTGCGACGCAGGTGTGGCCGATCAGTCACCACACCGCGGCCACGGTGACCGACCTGCACGGCCTCGAGAGCGGGCGGGTCATGCCTATCCGCAACTGCCTCGACCCGCTGCAACCCCTAGTCCCTGTCACCCCCTGTCCAGATGGACCACCGCGGTTCCTCGTCGTCTCGCGGCTCAGCGCCGCGGACCGCTACAAGGGGATCGACAAGGCGATCGGCGCGTTTGTGCGCGCGCGCCGCGAACTTGAGCTCGGCGCGCGCCTCGAGATCGTCGGTGACGGGGATGATCGGGGGCGCCTCGAGGAGCTCGCGCGCACCGAGGGCCTCACGGACGCGGTGATCTTTCACGGCGGCGTGTCGGATGCGCAACTCGATGCGCTCTTTGTATCGTGTCGTGCGCTGGTCCTGCCATCGCTGCGCGAGGGTTTCGGGCTCGTCTTTGCCGAGGCGATGGCGCGCGGCCGCGCTGTCGTGGCGCTCGCGGCCGCGGCGACCCCCGAGGTCGTGGAGGACGGCGTCACCGGGGTGCTCGCGGATCCGGATGACGCCGAGGCCCTCGTGAGGGCGCTCGTGACGCTCGGGCGAGACCGCGCGCGCGCGTCAGCCCTCGGGGTGGCGGGGCGGAGGCGACTCGAGGGCGCCTTCCTCTTTCCGCGTTATGCTCAGGACGTTGCGGCGCAGCTAGATTCATGTTTTGAAATATAATAGCGACTGGGCGGAATGACGCGTCTTCAAGGGGCCTCCGATGCGGTACCGTGACAGATTGAGGGTCCTGCTCGGCGAGCTCTCCGCGCGGAGTCCCGCCTTTCGGGGGAAGACGCGCGTGGCGCGCCGGCTCGATCGGCTCATCGGCGCTGGTCCTCTCCCGGAGGTCGAGCGCGGTGGTGTGCGCTGGCAGCTCGACACCACCGAGCTCATTCAGTTCGGCATCTTCTATCATGGTGGCTATGGGGTCGCGGTGGCTGACGCCCTCGCGCGCCTCGCCGCCGAGCGAGGTGCAGGACGTCCGCTCGTCCTGTGGGACGTCGGGGCGAACATCGGCGCGGTGACCTTGCCCTTGCTCGCGCGCCTGCCGCACCTGCGGGTCGAGGCGTTCGAACCGTCTCCGCGCGTCCTCGCACAGCTGCGCCGCCAGGTCGCGTTGAATCCAGCGCTCGCCGCGCGTCTCAGGATTCATCCGCTCGCGCTCTCCGACGCGGATGCGCCGCTGTCCTTTTACGAGAGCGGCTCGGCGACGAACCAAGGGATCGGCAGCCTCGTGCCGATGCACAACACGTCGGAGACAGGTCTTCCGGTCGAGGGGGCCTCGGGCGATGCCCTTATCGCGCGTGGGGAGGCCCTGCCGCCCGACCTCCTCAAGGTCGACGTCGAGGGCTGGGAGCTTCATGTCCTGAGAGGGCTCGCGCGGACCCTCACCGCGCGGCACCCCGCCGTCGTGATGGAGTATGAGGCCTACCGACACGCGCCAGCTGGTCGCTCGCTCGCCGACTTCGAGGCCTTCTTCCAGTCCTGTGGCTACGGCAGTCTCGACGCGCTCGCAGCCGGAGGGGGGTTCGAGCCGCTTGGGGCGCGTGCGTCGGTCGATGTTGTGGCGCGGCGCTGAGATCTGAGGCCCTTCGAGAGCCCCCAGGCCATCAGGAAGTAGATGAGGAGCATCTTCGGCAGGCCTTCGACGAGCGGCTCGAACTCGCTCTCGAAGGTCTGGATCAGGGTGGGGAGCAGCGTCGACGTGACCGCGAGCGGAAAATAGCTCCTCCCGCTTGTCCCGAAGGCGAGGTCGCCATCAGCAACCCATAGAGCAGGCCGGAGAGCCACATCCCGAGGAAGACCCCCGCGAAGCCGAAATTCGACCAGAACCCGCCGAGCTGAGATGGAGCGACGGAGGTCGTCTGGTCGTGAAGTCCCCAGTACATCCGCTTGAAGGCGCGGGTGAACTCGCCCGGGGTGGGCTTGTCGGGCCACACGATACGCGGGATGACCATGACGAGCGGTGTCATCAGGAACTGCTCGCCAAGCCGGTAGGGATGCCGCTCAGGGGTGTGCGGATGATCAGGGCGAAGCTCGTCAGCGCGTGGAGGCGCTCCCCAAGGAGCTTCAGGGCATCGTCGTCACCGCTGTCGGAGGTCGCGTCCTCCTCGAAGGCGCTCTCGATGCTGCGCCCCACGGTCTCGCGGGTGAACCCGCCGCGCTCGATTTCGACGCGCTGCGAGAAGAGGCCGGTGCGGATCGCGGTCGCGAGCGGAAACAACGTGCTCGCGAAGATGGTCAGCCCGATGACGAACTGGGTCAGTGAGACTGGCCGATAGGCGCGAGACAAGCCGATAGCGACGGTTGCAATGAGCAACAGCATCTTGAAGCGTGAGCCGGAAATGAGCGCCCAGCCGAGCTCGAGTCCCAGGAGCGGGAGGGCGAGGCCGAGCAGAAGGCTGCGCCGCTTGTGCACGGCCCCGATGATCGCGATATAGACAACGATCACGGTCGGGATGTCGGCGAGCAGCGTAACGACGAACTGGAATGGCAGGGTGTCGGTCGCGATCGAGGTCGGGCCGACCTGATGAAAGTGGAAGCCGAGCAGATACGACGCTCCCCGGGCGATCCAGCCGAGCCCCGAGATGATGAGCGCACGCGTCATGGTGCCACCCGAGGTGTCATCGATGTGCCAGTTGGCCTTTGGTAGCCGCCTGAGCATCGACGACATCAGCTTCGAGCGGAACCCGGCCCAGAAGAGGGGCGTGCCAGCGGCGAGCCACAGGGCTGCGAGCGCTCGCCAATACTCGGCGTCCGTGCCGATGCGTCCCAGCACATCGTCGTCTCCGAACGTGATCAAGCCATGGAAAGGGTAGAGGCCGAAGAGGTACACCGCCGCGATGCAGACGGGTGAGAGGGCGTTCCGACGCTCGCCGTATCCAGCCGCGAAGAGCCCGATGATGGAGAGGGCGGACGCGACAAGAGCCCACGCGAACCCGGTGGTGGGCTGATGGGGGTCGAGGGCGTTGAGCGCGATGAGGATGCACGTTGGCGTCAGCACGCCCCAGAGCACCCCGAGGGTGCCTCGCACGACACCCTGACGCCTCTCGGTCATCCCGTGCCTCGCTGCGAAGCGACCGCGTCGAGCGAGGCGACGCTACCGGCGCGGAGGGCGTCGCGCCCAACGAGCAGCGCGACCAGCTCGCACGCCGACGCGGTCCCGGGCGGCTGGACGAAGGCGTGGGCGACCTCGCTGTCGAGCGACCTCGCGAGACCTCGCCAGTAGCCTGTCGTGACGCCGATCGGGTGTTCGCGTCCGATCTGCGTGGCCGTGTCGGGGCCGAGCGGCTCGACGCGCGGCGTGATGTGGAGCTGAGCGGCGGGGCGCGCAGCTCGATGAATCTCTTCGATAAATGGCGACAGGCGCGCGATGTGCTCGATGACGTGCGAGCTGACGATGACCCCTCCCGGGCCATGGCGCGCCACTCCCTCGGCGATCGTCGCGTACAGCTCGACGCCGTATCGCTCGACGCCGAAGGCGCGGCGGTCATCCGCCGCTTCGACACCCCAGACCAGGAGGCCGAGGGTGCGGAGCGTCAGGACCTCGTAGCCCCAGCTCGCGCCAAGGACGGCGATCCATGGAGGCTGGACCGCGAGGAGGTCCATGGCGTGTGCCACGAGCGCGGTCCGATCCTTCCCCTCGCGGCGGCTCCACGCGACGACCTCGGAGGGCTCGAGGAGCTCCGGGTTCGTCGCGATCCCGACGTCCGTGTAGAGGTTCGAGTAGTACCACCGCGCGAACCCCGAGCCCTGCAGCCCTGTCGCGCGGTAGTAGAGGCCGCAGCCGTCACACGCGTAGACCGTGGCGAGCGGAAAGGTCTTGCGGACGCGCGGTGTGCCCTGCCCAGCGTCGCAGTTCGGGCACCTCGCCCCGCGCAGGGTTCCCGCGACGAGATCACCGAGGTGAAAGGCCTGCGAGAGGGCGCGGCGCGCGAACGCCCGCGGGCTCCGTTTCACGTGAAAAGGCATGCGACTCTGTCCTTTCTGGGGCGCGTCAGAGGCCATGATAGGCACGGAACCAGGCGACGAACTCCGCGACCCCCTCCGCGAGGTCGACCGACGGCCTGAAGCCGTAGTCGGCCGTGAAGCGCGTCATGTCGGCCCACGTCACCGTCACGTCCCCAGGCTGCATCGGCAGCAGTCGCTTGTCAGCGGTGCGACCGCAGGCACGCTCGAGGGCCTCCACGAAATCGAGGAGCCGGACAGGCGCCCCGCGACCCAGATTGTAGACCGCGTGCCGCTCTTCGCCGACCGGCCCGTTCTCGACCACCCGGCGCAGACCCTCCACCGTGTCGCGCACGCAAGTGAAATCGCGCGCCATATCGCCGCGGTTGTGGATCGCGATGGGTTCCCCTGCGAAGATGCGGCGCGCGAACTCGAAGTAGGCCATGTCCGGACGCCCGAGGGGTCCGTAGACAGTGAAGAAGCGGAGTCCGACGAGCCGCAGCCCGAAGAGCTCCGCGTGACAGCCCGCCATCAGCTCGTTCGTGCGCTTCGTGACAGCGTAGAGGCTGACGGGGTTGCCGACCGGGTCTGTCTCCCTGAACGGCGGATCAACGCGCTCGCCGTAGACCGAGGAGCTGCTCGCGTAGACGGTGTGGCGGACTCCGGGCCGGCGCGCGAGCTCGAGGATCGTCTGGAAACCGTGGATGTTGCTGTCGATGTACGGTCTCGGTGTCGTCAGCGAGGCGCGTACGCCAGCCTGGGCCGCGAGGTGCGCGATGGCGTCGAACTCGATGTCGGCGAGCGTGCGGCTGACCTGGGGTCCATCCTCGATCGAGAGCTGAGCGAAGGTGAGCCCCGTGCTCGTACGGCTCGCGATGAGGCGGCCAGGGGTGATCTCGCCGATGTCGAAGCCGAGCTCGACCAGCCGGGCGTGCTTGAGGCGAATGTCATAGTATGTGTTGAGAGAATCAACGCCGATGACCGTGTGCCCCTCTGCCACGAGCCGCCGCG
>SYAK01000301.1 GCA_005788935.1 Pseudomonadota bacterium | reverse complement strand
GTCCTCGGCAATCCGTCGGGCTCTCAGGGGTCGCGGCGCGGTGCCAGCGGTGGGCGTGCAGGCCAGCGCGGCGGAGCCGTCGCGTCCGTCCTGTGAAGACCCTCCCGTCAGGACGCCCCTGATCGGCCTGCTGGCGCTTCGCGGTTGCTCGAGCGCCGAGGCCGTGAGGGGCGGGGTCCCGGTCTTCATGGCCTGCGCTGCAGACGGGGTCCTCCGCCTGGCGGGACGCAGGTGAGCCGGCAAGGCCGGGACCTCGTCGCGAAGGCCTCAGCGGCGCCAGAGTCTGGGGCGACGAGGGTTGTGGGCCTGCGCGATCGACAAGCGCCCGGGTCGCGGGCGCCATCAATGGCGCCCCTACAGGCCATGGGGTCGACGTCGGGCCGCGATTCGTGGCGCGGTCCACAGGGGCGCGATTCATCGCGCCCGGTCTTCGGCGCCTGACCGCGTCGCGGGCCCTCGTCGGCGCTTGACCGCGCGTGTCGCCAACTTTTGACGGCCTGGCTTCGGGTGGCTCGCCTTCACGGGACGCGAGGCGCCGCGACACCCGTCCGCGACCGGCGCATTGACCTGGTGCCCACCGTCGCCTATGTTTCGACAGCATCTAGACATGGGGGCGGACATGCCGGGCGTCGTGACGGAAGCAATCCTCGACATCAAGCACTGGGGTCACAATCTTGGCGTGCGCATCCCCGCCGCGGTGGCACGCGCGGCGCGGCTCCACGCGGACCAGCGCGTGAGGGTCGGCGTCGAGGATGGTCGCGTCGTCATCACGCCGCTCGAGGACGCCCCGCTGACGCTCGCACAGCGGCTCGCCCGCTTCGACCCCGAGCGCCACGGGGGTGAGGCGATGCGGGCCGCCGCGCTTGGAGCGGAGCGTTGGTGACGCGGCGGAAGACGGCGGACTGGGTCCCGGAACGGCAGGAGGTCATCTGGATCGACTGCAATCCGCAAGTCGGGCGTGAGATGCGGGACCGGCACCCCTTCCTCGTGCTGTCGCCTCGGGCCTTCAACGCGCGAACGTCCCTCGTCATCGGTCTCCCGATGACGACCGCTCCGTACAACGCCGACAACCCCTTCGCCGTCGTGGCGGGGACGACTGGCGGGGCGAGGTCATCGAAGACGAGCTACGTGCTCTGTCACCAGCCCAAGTCGTTCGATTGGCGGGTGCGCGAGGCGGCGCCACATCCGCTCGGACGTCTCCCGGACGCTCCCTTCGAGGCGGTGAGGGTCGTGCTGAACCAGATCCTCGCGCTGAGCTAAGCGCCCCGTTCGCGACCAGCACATTGGGCGTCGAGGCCATCCACAAGGCCGCACGTGGACCCGGGCGGTGGCGCGCAGCTGCCCTCCGAGGGCGGCGCGGAGCTGCTCGCACGCGAGCGCCGAGGGGGGCACGCTGGCCGGCGGTTCCCGCGCGCAAAGCGCCTCGCATCCGGGCCACTGAAGGCCGGGCCCGAGGTGAGGCCCGCCCTCAGGCCGCCGGGAAGCGGGACTCGAGCCAGCGCAGGATGTCGCCGAGGACCACCTCGCGCTCGGGCTCGTTGACGACCTCGTGGTAGAGGCCGGGGTAGGGGATGACGGTCTTGTCCGGGCTGCCGACCTTCTCGGCCCAGCGCGCGATGCTAGCCGGGCTGACGAGGCGGTCCTCGGTGCCGTAGACGACGAGCATCGGGGTCCGCAGCTCGGGCGCCCCCGCGAAGGCGCGGGCCTGCGTCGCGAGGACCTCGACGTACCAGCGGGCGGTGGCCTTCTTCGAGACGAGCGGGTCGCTCGCATACGCGCGTACGACCTCTGCGTCACGCGAGACGTGTTCGGGCGGGATGCCGGTCGGGATCGCGAGCTTCGGCAGGAGGTGCGACATGACCTTGCCGAGCGCGTCCTTCCACGCGGGGACCTTCACCCCGACCTCGACGCCCGGGCCCGACAGGACGGCCGCCGCGGCCTCTCCGGGGTAGCGCAGCAGGTGGTCGATGACGACGAGGCCGCCCATCGAGTGCCCGAAGAGCACCTTCGGGACGCCCGGGAACCGCGTCTTGAGTCGCCCCAGGGCCGTCTGGATATCGGCCGCGTACTCGGCGAAGCGCTCGACGAAGACCCGCGTGCCGCCCGAGTTGCCGTGCCCGCGGTGGTCGTGGGCGTGGACCGCGAAGCCGCGCGCCGCGAGGGCCTCGAGGACATGGGCATAGCGGCCGACGTGCTCGGCGAGGCCGTGGCTCAGGACGAGGGCCGCGCGCGGCGGGCCCGCAGGCAGGGCGAGCGTGAAGGCGAGATCGACGCCGTCGCTCGCGCTGAAGGTCCCGCGCTCGATCGTGCTGCCGCCTGCTCCCGTGTCGCCGTCGTGGTCTCGCATGTCCGCTCCTTCGGTTCGTCCGGTTCGTCTCGTCCGGGTCGGTCGCGCCGGGACTGTACGTCTGACACCCTTTCCCGCTTCCGCAGCGCGCGCCTGTCGTGGTATCGACCCCCGCGCTTGGCGTCGCGCGTCCCGCCGACACAGGAGACGATGCACCATGCTGGTTTCGCTGGCCATACGGGATCTCGCCGTCATCGAAGATGCGACCCTTGAGCTTGGGCCTGGCCTGAACTGTCTCACGGGCGAGACGGGGGCTGGCAAGTCCATCATCATCGACGCCCTCGGGCTGGTCCTCGGCGGCCGTGCGGAGACCGAACTCATCCGCTTTGGGCGCGAGAAGGCCGAAGTCACGGCCCTCTTCCGGCTGAAGCCCGACGGACCCGTGAAGGCCCGCCTCGCCGACAGCGAGCTGCTCGATCCCGAGGATCCCGCCACGCTGCTCATCCGGCGCGTCGTGGCGCCGCAGGGCAAGGGGCGGGTCTGGGTCAACGGGCAGCTCGTCAACGTCTCGACGCTCGCCTCGCTGACCCGCGGCCTCATCGACATCTCGAGCCAGCATCAGCACACCGCGCTCCTCGACCCGGCTTCGCACCTCGAGACGCTCGACCGCTTCGGTGGCCTCGAGCGCGAGCGCGTGGCCTACAACACGGCCGTTGATGCGTGGAAGGCCGCCGAGCGACATCTCCACCAGCAGCGCCGGCGCGCCGACGAGCGGGCGCAGCGCGAGGCCTTCGTGCGCTTCTCGCTCGAGGAGATCGACGCCGTCGCGCCCAAGCCTGGCGAGGATGACGCGCTCGAGGCCGAGTACCAGCGCCTCGCCCATGCCGACCGTCTCGTGCAGGGGGCGAGCGAGGTCGTGCGCGGGCTCGCCGAGGGGCAGGGGTCGGCGCTCGAGCGACTGACCCACGGGCTGCGCGCGCTCGACCGCCTCCGCGGCCTCGATCCGGCGGTGCAGGCCCTCGCGGAGCGGCTCGAGTCGGCCCGCATCGAGCTCGACGACATCGCCCACGACCTGCGCGACTACAGCCGCCGCGTCGAGAGCGACCCGTCGCGCCTTGACAGCATCGCGAGCCGCCTCGAGACGTTGAAGAAGCTGAAGCGCAAGCATGGCCACACGATGGAGGCCCTCATCGCGGCCGAGGTGGCGCTCCGCGCCGAGGTCGAGGGCTTCGAGTCGCTCGACATCGAGATCGCCGAGGCCGAGCGCGCCGAGTCCGCCCGCCGCGCCGCCGCACAGACCGCTGCCGAGGCGCTGTCGAAGGCCCGCGCGACCGTCAAGGCGGGGCTCGAGGTCGACGTCGCGCGCGAGCTGACGAGCCTCGCGATGCGGGGTGCCAAGATCCGCTTCGAGCTCGAGCCGCGCGAGGTGCCAGGCCCCGAGGGGCTCGAGGATGGCGAAATCGTCATCGAGACCAACGCGGGCGAAGGCTACGGGCCCCTCGCGAAGGTCGCCTCGGGTGGTGAACTCTCGCGGGTCTTGCTGGCACTCAAACGCGTGCTGATGCACGTCGACCCGGTCGAGACGTGCATCTTCGACGAGGTCGACGCTGGCACGGGCGGCGCTGTCGGCGACATGATCGGGCTGAAACTCGCTGAAATAGCAGATGAAGCACAGGTTCTCTGCATCACGCATCTGCCGCAGATCGCGGCCCGCGGTCTGACGCATCTGCGGGTCGAGAAGCGCACGCAGGGCGAGCGGACAGCGACGCGGGTCGAGCGCCTGACGGGCGAGTCGCGCGTCGCCGAGGTCGCGCGCATGCTCGGCGGGCTCGACATCACCGAGCGAACGCGGGCGCACGCGCAGGAGCTGCTGGCCAAGACCGGCGCCGCGGCCTGAGGGGCCCGAGCGAAGGCGGGGTGCGTGGCGTCGCGTCGCGCCCCCATGGACACATCGAGGCTGTCGGAGGTCGGGCATGGGTGCGGAGCGCGTCGGGCGGGCAGGGGACGGCATGCGTCGGGCGTGGCTCGCGGTGGCCATCACGGCGGTCTTCGGCGTGGCGCATGGCGCGTGTCAGGGCGACGGCCATGGCGGGGCGCTGTTGCCCGAGCTGGCCATCGAGGCGGTCTCGCCGCCCGTGCTTCTGCCAAATACCCGCGTCGCGATCCGCGGGCGCGGATTCGTGGTCGCCGACATCGCCGAGCTGCTCGTGGTCTTCGAGGGCGCCATCGGCGCCGAGCAGGTCGCCTTCGCGGTCCCGCCCGAGCGCGTCGACGACAGCCTCCTCGAGGTCGTCGTCGCGGGCCCTGTCGCGCAGGCGCTGCTCCGCGACAGCGGGCGCTTCGCGGGGCGTGTCACGGTCATGCGCACGCCGCGCATCGCAGCACCTCCCGACCAGACCTCGCGCACGGTCGATCTCGGCCTCGCGCGGACGCTGGCCCCCGCGCTCGCGACCGCGTCCCCGTCTGGCAACGACGCGGTCTCCCCAATGGAGATCATGACCTTGCAGGGCGACAACCTCCTGCTCGCCGGCGAGGGCACGACGCTTGTCGCCTTTCGTGGCGTCATGCATACCGACGCGCCACCGCGCGCGACCCTCATCGACGGGCTCGAGGTGCCGACGGAGGCGGCTGACGCGACCCGCCGCACAGCGACGCTCGCGCTGACGCCCGACATTCTCGGCGTGGTGCCAGGCCGCTTCGAGGGCGAGCTGGTTCCGGTCAACGCCCACGCGGACGGGACGATCGTGCGGGGCGCGCCGCTCCCGGTCACGCTGCGCCTCGCCGCCCCGCGCATCGACGCCGTGACCCCCGAGGCGGCCTCGCGCGGGCGCTGGGTGCGGGTCACGGGGCGCGGCTTCATGGCGCCTGACGGCCTCCTGCAGGCGGCGATGGTGCTGCAGCTCGAGGGGCGCTTCGTGGCGGCCTCGGGGGAGGTGACCGAGTGGGTGGGGCCGGACGCGCTGACGCTCGTGCCCGACGCGTTCGTCGGCAACACTTCGATGTCATTTGTGATTCGACCCGAGGCGGATGAGGCTGGCGTGCTGCGAGGGCTCGGTGCGACGCCTGGGCGCTTCTCGGGCACGATGACGCCGCTGGTCTTCCTTGGGCCCGACCGCGCCCGCGGCGTGCCGTTCCCGTTCGGCCTCGAGATCGCGCGGCCACGCCAGATGGTGCACCTCCGCGCGCTGCCCGGCTTTGACGAGGCCCTCATCGAGTTCGGGCTGCTCGCCGAGAAGGAGGCCGTCAAGGCGCGCATCCTCGAGGTCTGCCAGCGCGACTACGCCGGGCTCGCCATCGCGTTCAGCTGGGAGGCGCCGAGCGACTACGCCGAGTACGGCATCGTCGAGGTCGCGGGACGGGATCCTAACGGTTCCGGACTCTTCGGGCTCGACAACACCGCGGGCAAGGACGTCGGCAACCTGCGCTTCGATGACGTCGTCGGCGGCTTCAACGCCGACACGCAGCTCGGCGGCTACGCGGCCTATGGGGGCGTCTTTCCGGGCGAGTTCATGCAGCTCTCGGTGCGCTCGGGGACGCACCCGCTCGGCAGTCCGCGCTTCGATGACCTCTTCGGGCCCGTCTCGCCAGCGCTGGGCGGACGGCCAGCCGAGCCCGGCGAGGCGATCGGCGGCGGGGCGCGGGCCTGGGAGATCGCCGAGGCCGTCCGGGTGCTCGGCAACCTCGTCGGCAGCACGATCTCGCACGAGGTCGGCCACACGCTCGGCCTCGCAGCCTTCGACGGCCAGTTCCACAACCCCGGGGACAACCCGGGGTGGCTCATGGACTCGGGGACGTACAGGTCCTTCGCAGAGCGGGCCGAGATCGACGGCGAGGGCCCGTCCTTCTTCGAGCCCCTGTCGCGCGCCTACCTCGAGTCGATCCTGCCGCTCTGAGCGCGCTCAGTCGTCGACGATCACCGCCCCGAAGTAGATCCCGCGATCCTCGCCCTCGCGCTGCGCGAAGAAGGCGATGCGTGCGCGGTCGTCGACAGCGGGGCAGGTGATGGACGCGACAGGCGTCTCGGCGTCGCCCGTGCAGCGCGGGAACTGACCGCGACCACCTTCGACGGGCTCCCACTGCGCGAGCAGCGTGTGACCGGCCGGGTTGTCGAAGGTGAAGGTGAGCGGGTCGCGGGTCGCGACGACCGGGCCGTCGAGGTCGCGCGGGGCGAGCCCGAGCCCGAGCGCGTACGGGCGCAGGATCGGCTGGCGCAGCCACTCGGCGCGCGACAGCGGCGCCTCGCGGAGCTGCCACTTCGAGGCGTCGGGCAGGTGGGTCAGCGTCATCACTTCAGGCGGAATAAAGAGATAGGTCGTGCGGTAGTTCGCCGTGAAGCCCTCGGCGATGCTGCCGTGCCCCGCGTCCCAGGTGACGTCGAGGAGGTGCCAGCGGCCATCGATGCGGACCGCGTTCCACGCGTGCCCGACGCCCGTCAGCACCACCGTCTCGCCGACGTGGGCCTCGCGGTAGTCCTCGAAGCTGCGCGAGTCGCCCGAGAGGCGCACGATCTCGAGGTCCGCGTGCGGGCCGAGCGCGTGCATCAGGTTCGCGTAGCCCGCGCAGACGCCGACGCCGTCGCGGAAGACGACCTGCGCCGCCTGGTTGTGCTGGTCGTGGGTGCCGTCAGCGAGGCGCTTGAAATCATAGCGGACGTGGGTCGCGACGAAGTCGTGGACGGCCTTCGCGCGCGCGTAGGGGTTCGCGACCTGCGCCTTGAACCAGGCCCCGACGGACTTGATGGACGCGCGGGCCGCCTGTGGCATCGCGGCGACCGTCGGGTGGACGGTCTCGGGCAGGGGCCAGGAGAGCCCGCTGTCGGCGATGGGCCAGCGCGGGGCGCCTGGGGTCGGGGTCGGGGTCGGGGTCGGAACCTCGGGCGCCGGAACGTCCGGGGCTGGCGGCGGTATCACCGGCTTCGGCTCCGTCGGCTTCGGCGTGTGGACCGTGACGGCCGTCTGCGTCGGCTCGACCGTCGCGCCGTCGTCGATGGCGGCCCAGGGGCGCTCGCGGGCCCAGCTGTGCAGCCACTCGAGGCCGTCCGCGAGCTTGAAGAGCCCCTTCCGCACCGACTCCGCCGTCTCCGAGCGCGAGCCCCCGAGGAACCAGTCGCCGCGCGTCGCGAGGGCCTCGAAGGTCGTCTTCGGGTGGGTCGCGAGGAGCCCGACGATGAGGGCTGTGCTGAGGACGCTGCTCCGCAGGATGGCGTCGCGCAGGCGCCCGCCCTGCTGGTCGGGGTCGGCGAGCAGCTCCCAGAGCAGCGGGACGAGCAGGAAGCAGGCGAGCGAGCCGACGATCGCGAGCCACACCGGCCCGCCGTGGAAGACGGTCAGCGCGCTGCCGATCCACGCGCCGACGAGCGCGAGCGCGAGCGGGACGAGCATCAGCAGGAACAGCAGCGGCCCGCCACCGCCCGAGGGCGCATCGTTCTGTGAGGTTGACGTCATGGCAATCGGTTACCCGACCCGGTGGACGAGCGCAAGGCCACGAACCACGTGAGGCGGCGCGAGGCTGCGCGCCCTCGTCGACGGGCGCGAAGCCGTGTATGCTTGGGCCATGTCCGAGCCTGCCCCGCTGTCACGCCGCGCCCAGACCATCATCGTGCTCGTCTCGACGCTCGGCTATTTCGTCGACGTCTACGACCTCATCCTGTTCGGCATCGTGCGCACCGCGAGCCTGCGCGACCTCGGCTTCTCGACGCCAGACGAGATGAAGACGGTCGGCATGATGCTGCTCGACTGGCAGATGTTCGGCACCCTGGTCGGCGGTGTCCTCTGGGGCGTGCTCGGCGATCGCCGCGGCCGCGTGTCGGTGCTCTACGGGTCCATCCTCATGTATTCGCTCGCGACGGGCGCCAACGCCTTCGTCCACGACACGACGACCTACGCCGTGCTGCGCTTCGTCGCGGGCGTCGGCCTCGCGGGCGAGCTCGGCGTCGGCATCACGCTCGTCGCGGAGACGATGGACCGGACCCGCCGCGGCTGGGGGACGACCATCGTCGCGAGCGTCGGAGTCTGCGGCGCGGCGCTTGCGTATCTCGTCGCGGACTTGTTCGACTGGCGCACCGCCTACCTTGTCGGCGGCGTGCTCGGCCTGCTGCTCCTCGGTCTGCGCTTCTCGACCTTCGAGAGCGCCATGTTCCAGCGCGCCGCGCGGGCCCGCGCCCCAGCCCTCGGGCGCTTCGACCTCCTCCTTCGCCGTCCGCGCCGCCTCGCGCGCTACGCGGCCTCGATCGGGGTGGGGCTCCCCATCTCGTTCGGCATCGGCGTGCTCATGTTCTTCGCCGACCATTTCGGCACATCCCTCGGCGTCACCGGGAAGGTCACGGCGGGCATGGCCATCCTGTTCGGCTACCTCGGCATGGCGGCGGGCGACCTGCTCTCGGGCCTCACCTCACAGCTGCTCCGCTCGCGGCGCAAGGCCGTCGCGCTCTTCCTCGCGGCGTCCCTCGCCGTCGACGTCGCCTACCTGACCCTCAGCGGCCTCTCGCCGACGGCCTTCTATGGCCTCTGCGGGCTGCTCGGCGTCACGAGCGGCTACTGGGTGCTCTTCATCACGATGGCCTCCGAGCAGTTCGGGACCGACATCCGCGCGACCGTCACGACCACGACGCCGAACTTTGTCCGCGGGCTGCTCGTGCCGCTGACGACGCTGTTCCTGGCCCTCGAGGGCGGCCTCGGCGCCGCTG
>SYAK01000300.1 GCA_005788935.1 Pseudomonadota bacterium | reverse complement strand
GGTCACCTTGAGCCGCATCTACACGCGCACGGGAGACGCCGGGACGACACGCCTCGTCGGGGGGCAGGAGGTCGACAAGGACAACCTCCGGATCGAGGCCTACGGCACCGTCGACGAGCTGAACGCCGTGATGGGACTCGTCCGCAGTGAGTTGCTGTCGCCGGGCGACGGGCACGCGCTGCCCTCGGACGCGATCGCCGAGCTCGACGTGTGGCTGCTCGACCTCCAGCAAAACCTGTTCGACCTCGGCAGCGACCTCGCGACACTGCTAGCCGACCGCTGGCCGGGCATGCCGCTCATGACGGCCGATGACGTGGCCGCGCTCGAACAGTTCATCGATCGCCACAACGCGCACCTCGCGACGCTGAAGAGCTTCGTCCTGCCCGGCGGGACTCGGCTCAACGCGCTCCTGCACCTCGCGCGGACTGTCTGCCGTCGGGCCGAGCGACGGGCCATCTCGCTCGCGCACGCGGAGACCATCGGCGACCAGGTCGTCCCGTGGCTCAACCGCCTCTCGGACGCCCTCTTCGTGCTGTCGCGCCGGGTCTCGCAGCTCGCGGACGTCCCCGAAGTCCTCTGGAAGAAATGAGCATGGAGCGGCCCGACCAGCCCGTCGACCCCGCGACCCCCTGGGCCCTCGGCGCCTCGTTGGCCCTGCTCGCCGCCGCACTGACCGGGCTGCTGCTCGGCTGGTTGAGCGGCGTCCGCGGTGTCCACGGCATCTACCTGACCTTCGCGATGCCAGTGCTCATCGGTTCGGTCATCGGCATGGCCGCCGCCATCCCCGCGCGCCGCCTGCACTTCGGCGAGATCCGCCCGCTCGTCGCGGCCGTGCTTCTCGGCGCGGTGATCTGCGCCCTCGCCCACCACGCCTTCGCCTTCCTGTCGTTCGCCGAAGCCTTCGCGACGCAGAACGCGGCCGACGTGATGCCGAACCGCGTCGGGGACGCCGTGGAGGCCGCCTTGCTGCACTTCGAGCGCGCGACGGGCGAGTCGGGGTGGTTCGCGTACCTCGCATTCACCGCCAAGATGCCCGCCGCCCAGTGGAGCCCGGTCGGCCTGCTCGGCCAGCTCGAGCTCGGCGTCGGTGGCACCCTCGCGGTGGCGGGCGGCGAGCTGCTGCTGCTCATCGCGGCCTCCGTCATCTCGGTCGTCTTCCGGACGCGCGCCGTCCGTCGTGCGTCCGAGGAGGCCGCCCGAAGCCCCGCAGTGCCACCTCGCGACGAGACCCGCCATGCAGATCCTTGACCTCGCCGCAGGCCTCTCGGCCCTGCGCGCCGCCACCCCCGCCTCGGGCGTCGCCGTGGACCGGTTCAAGGCCGGCGCCGCCGACGTCGAGCTGATCCACCTCGAGGCTGGCCGGTTCTGGGAAGACCGCGAGCCCGAGGACTTCGCCGTCCTCATCCTCGAAGGTATCGGCACCGTCCACCTCGACGACTGGCGCACGACGGCGCTTGGCGGCAAGCTCGTCTCGGTCCCGGCCGACGTGCGCGCCCGCTTCGTCGCCGACAACGGCGCCCCACTGGCGCTGCTCGTCTGGCGAGCCATCCGCCCGGAGCGGGTGGCCTTGCCCGCGCTGCCGCCGCCCGCCCGCTGAAAAAAGCGCCCGGGCCCTGGAGGCCGGCGTTTTTTCGGTTGCGCCCCCCAGAAGCCTCTGGTACCCCTTGCCTCGCCAATCGCGACGGGGTCGTAGCTCAGTTGGTAGAGCGCGTGAATGGCATTCACGAGGTCAGGGGTTCGACCCCCCTCGGCTCCACTGGCAAAGGCGGACTTCGGTCCGCCTTTTCTATTTTCAACGCCTCGTGACGTCGGCGCGCCGCACAGCTTGCCGTGCCGGGCGTCGACGTCTACGCTGCCCGGCATGACGCCCGCCCGCCGCCCGATGTCCCTCTCCGAGGAGCTGCGCAAGCTCCCGAACATCCTGACGGTTTCGCGGATCGTCATGATCCCGCCGGTCATGTTCTGCATGGGCCTCGGGACGCGCCTCGGCAACTTCATCGCGGTGATGATCTTCACCGTCGCGGCCATCACCGACTGGCTCGACGGCTGGCTAGCCCGGCGTCAGGGGCTCGAGTCACTGCTCGGCAAGTTCCTCGACCCGCTCGCCGACAAGCTCATCGTCCAGGCGATCCTCGTGATGGCCGCCGAGCTCGGGCGGATCCCGGGCTGGTTCGTCGTGCTGCTGCTGTCGCGCGAGATCGCCATCACGGGCCTGCGCGCCATCGCCTCATCCGAAGGTCTGACCGTCGAGGTGAGCTCGGGCGGCAAGTACAAGACCGCTTTCCAGCTCGTGGGGCTCGTCGGAGTGCTGCTCCACGAGACCTTCCGCGTCGACTACTTCGTGACGGTCATCGACGTGAACTTCAGCCGCTTCGGCCTGTGGATGCTCGCGCTCTCAGCCATCTTCTCGCTTCAGTCGGCCTGGATGTACTTCCGGGGCTTCGCACGCGCCGTCGCAGCCCGGGCCGCTCGGCACCGCTGACCCACACCTCGCGGGCCGGAAATGCAGAAGGGGAGGCACCGAGCCCTCCCCTTCCCTGTCGATCTGGCTCCGTCCCAGGCCCGCTTAGCGGCGCGACATCGCCTTGCCGAAGGCGAAGAGCTCCTCCTTCCAGTAGACGTCCTCCTCGGGCAGCCCCTCGGAGAGCGACACGAGACGCTCACCGTCGGCCTTCTTGCCAAGCCGCGTGAGGCCCATCAGCGAGAAGCGGCGCCGGTCGACGTCCTTCGGGGTGGCCGCCTTGAAGGCCGAGAAGAGCGCCTCACGCACGTCGTCGCCGTCGCCGAAGCGGCCCGACGCGAGCAGGTGGATGGCCTTGACCTGCTCGTGCGGGTTCTCGCTCTTGAGCTTGCCGATAACGCAGGCCTTGTCGGCCTTGCAGGTGCGCACGACGGCGAGGAAGCCGACGAAGGCCTCGTCCTTCAGCGCGTCGGCGAGCTCGGTCGATTGGGCGAGGGCCTTGATGCCCTTGGCGTTGCCCGACCCGAGCAGCGCGTCGAGCTGCTTCAGGCGCCGGTCGTCGACGCCGCGCGCGACGTGCTGCAGCAGGAAGGCCTGAATCATCGGCTCGGGCTCGGCCTGAATCGCGGCGAACATCGCGTCCTGCGCAGCCTCGCTGCCAAGCAGCGCGAGCGCGAGCAGCGCCTTCGAGCGCTGGTTGTGGAAGTCCGCCTGCGCGTCGTTCGCCACCTTCAGGAGCTCGGGGATGGCAGCATCTCCCGCCGTATGACCCAGACCAAAGAGCGCCACCTGAAGGCGGTTGCGCTGCTCCGCCTGCCAGGCCGGCTTCGCCGTCTCCGACAGCGTCTGCGGCGGCAAGAGCGGTCGCGAGAGGTGCTCGAGCAGGGCGGGCACGACGGACGGCTCGAGCCGGTCGATGAGCAGCTGCACGGTCTTCGCGCCGAGCGTCCCCTGCCAGTCGGGCACGTTCAACGCCCGCGTGAAGGCGTCGATCTCCTTGTGCTTGCCGGCAGCCACCTCGACGACCGCCGCCGAGAGCGTCGCATCGCCGACCTGCGCGAGCGCGCGACGGGCCGCCTGAAAGACCTCTTCACCCTTGTTGTTCTTGAAGTACGCGAGCTTCAAGAGGTGCGGCAGGGCCTTCGTCGAGCCGATGTTGCCGAGCTCGCGGGCGGCGAGCTTGAAGCTGCTGACGGACTGCGCGTTCGCGTCCATCGCGGCGACGCCGATCAGCAGGTCCTCGAGGGCCTTCGGGTCGGGCGACAGCGCGAGCAACGCTGGGAAAGCCGCCTCGCGCAGCGACACGAGGTTCGGGTCGGTCATGATCGCGGTCAGCTCGGGGAGGACCGCCGCGACCTTCCAATCCTGCGCCATGCCAGCTGCCATATTGGCGAGCTTGTTCGTCTTCAGCGCCGCCCGCAGGATCTCGACGGTCGCAGGATCGTCACCCTTCCCAATCTGCTTGGCCGTCTGGAGGATGCGGTCCTGCAGCTGTCCCTGCGCAAACAGGTCGCGCATGGCCGGCAGCGCCTCGACGCACTTCAGCTCCGCGATGCGGTCGAGCGAGCGGTCCATGGCTCCCGCGGTCTTCAGCCGCTCGACCCAGGTCGCGCAGCTGTTCTCATCCGCCGAACCGCAGCCGACAGCCGTCGCCGCCAGCGCTCCCAAGACCCCTGCCCACATGCCTTGCCGAATGTCCACCGTGCCCTCCTCGCCGAGGTCGCCGCCGCGCGCAGGCTCTCCCGCGCCCGACTCGAACCGGACCGCCTGAGTCGCGTGGTCGCGACGCCTCGTTCAAGCGCACTTGCCCGGCTGCGTCAACCCGGAGGATGCGCTTGCGCAGCGTCACGCGATTCGGCGTGAATATCGACACCACGACGCCGGTCCCTGCCGACGTTCACGACGAACCCGAACACCCGCACCGGAGATCCCACGATGAACCTCAAGCGCTTCGCCCTCGCCGTCGCCGCCACCTGCACCGTCCCGCTTACCGCCGTCGCGAACCCCCAGGTCGCGCCCGCCCCCATGGCGCTCGAGGCGCTTCCCGACATCTCGGTCGAGCAGGCCCGCGTCCGCGACGCGCTCAACGCCCTCGGTCTGGGACTGGAGGGGCAGCGTGTCGCCATCGGCCGCCGTGGGCGCCAGGACATGGTGTTCCAGACCCAGCGCCCCGCCGAGGACGTCTTCGCGAGCCTCAAGGGTGCGTGGCTCGGGCATCGCCCTTTGAAGCACAACCTGCAGGTCGCTGGCTGGGCCTTCATTGACGCCCGCCAGAGCTGGACCATCACCATCCAGGACGCGACGACGCTCGACAGCTGGATCGCCGAGGTGGCAGCGGACGGTCATGGCGCCCGCGTCAGCATCTCGGGCGTCAAGCAGCGCTGGCATGCAGCCCCGTCGACGCTGCCGTACATCCCGCGCCGCGGTGACCTCCGCTGAGCGTGGCCTTTGATCCGATGCCATCGGCCAACCCGACGCGCGCCAGCCTCCCCGAGGTTCGGCGCGCGTCGGCGTTTGGCGGCGACCTCGACAATTTCAGCTTCCCGCGCTTCGCGGTCGATGCGGCGTTCGTCCGCCTTTACGAAAACAACCAGCCGGTGAAGACGCCGGGGTTCCTGCGCTGGAACGCCACGCCGCCGCAGGAGAACCAGCCGGTGTTCCTGTCGGGCAGCCCCGGCGCGACCCAGCGGCTGCTGACGCAGGCGCAGCTGCGCACCGTGCAGGACGTGACCCTGCCGCTCGAACAGCTCATCAACAGCGAGCTGCGCGGGCGCCTGTTGCGTTTTTCCCACGAGAACGAGCGCAACGCCTTCATCGCGGGGCAGGCGATCTCGGGCGTCGAGAACACCTACAAGCGCGGGTTCGGGCGGCAGCAGTCGCTGATCGACCAGCGCTTCATGGCCCGCCGTGCCGAAGCCGAAGCCGACTTCCGTCGCCGGGTTCAGGCCGACCCCGCGCTGCGCCAGTCGATCGGCGATCCGTGGACCGACCTCGCCAATCTTCAGCCCGAGATGATCCGCCTGTACCCCGGCTATTACATGCTGGAAGTGCGCGCGGGAGGCGGGTCGCAGCTCTATAACTGGGCCGAGGATCTGGTGCGCGGCGCG
>SYAK01000299.1 GCA_005788935.1 Pseudomonadota bacterium | reverse complement strand
GCCGCCGGTACCGAAGGCGCCCGAGACGACGTTGGCCCCGGCTCCGGCGCCTCCGCTCTGGGCGTCGCAGTTGCCGCAGCCCGTGCAGCCGCACCAACCGCAGCTCGTGTCGTAGGCGCCGCCCGCGCCGCCCGCGCCGCCGCCCGTCGCCCAGCTGTCGCAGGTGCTCGACGCTGCGGCGCCGCCGCCCGAGGTGGCAGTGCTGCAGGTGTTGCAGTCCTGGTGGGCGTTGGACCCCGGGCTGCCCGAGCCGGCCGCCGACTGCGACGCGCTCGTGCCCGCGCTGCCAGCCGCGCCCGGTGCCCCGTCGGCCTGAACGATGTCGCAGCGCTCGAGGAAGCCCTGGGCGCCCGAGGCCCAGACGGCGTGGCTGCTGCGACCGACGCCGTCCGCGTGCTGGCCGGCCGCGGCGACCGCCACGATCTTGAGGTCCGCGAGACGGACCGGGGCCGAGGCGGTGCCCGCAGCGATCCGGATGGCCAGGTACTGGGTGCCGCTCGCGTCGGCGTGGTCGCGCCCCGTGACGGTCACGAGGTGGCCGCTCGTCGTGCGCGCGGCGCGCAGCCAGCTCGTGTTGTAGCCGCCGAAGATCTCGACCGTCTTCGTGATGTTGAGCGCGCTGCTCGTCGCCGAGCCGTAGGTCCCCGCCTGGACGTAGAGGTACTTCAGCGTCGTGCCGTTGCTGCGCGTATCGATGGCGTACTGCAGGGTCTTGCAAGGCGTCGCGGTCGCGAGCCCGCAGGTCGAGGTGTCGCTGCCAGTCGTTGCGACGAAGAGGCCCGCGCCCACCTTGCCGTCGATGCCGTCGCAGTTCTCGTCGCGATAGAAGGCATCAGGTGCCGTCTCGCTCGCGTTGTAGTTCGCGACCCCGGTGTAGATGTCGAGCCAGCCGCTCGCCCCGCCGCAGGTCTTGCGCGCCCCCGCGCAGACGCCGTTCTGGTTCGTCGTCAGCGGGGCCGAGAGGGCGTCGTCGGTCGCGCCGTTGCAGTTGTTGTCCCGCCCGTCGCAGGACGTCTCGGTCGCTTCGTAGAAGAAGCTGTTCGAGCTGTACTGCGGGGCGCCGCAGCTCTGCCACATCCCGAGCGCGCAGAGGTTCGCGGTGCGCATCGACCCGCTGCAGACGCCCTTCTGGTTGTCGCACGCGACGAGCGTCAGGCTCGGGTCGAGCGAGTCGCTCTTGCCGTCGCAGTCGTTGTCGGTCCCGTCGCACGTTTCGGCCGCGATGCGCGTGTCCGTGCTGCAAGCGAGTGTGTTGCCAGCACCACATTGCGTCACGCCGCCCCCGCAGACCCCCGTCCCGCAGGCGTTGCCAGCCCCGTTGACGATGGTGCCGGCCGGGCTGGTGTAGGCGAAGTCCTCGTCGGCCTGCCCGCTGCAGTCGTTGTCGCGCCCGTCGCAAGTCAACTCCGATCCCTGCTGGAAAAAGGTCGAATGCGCCGTGTATTGCGCGGCGGCGCACGCTTGCCATGCCCCGTTGACGCACAGCGAGGCCGGCTTCAGCGCGCCCTGGCACACGCCGCTCTGGTTTTCGCAGGTGACGCGCACGAGGTCGGCGTCGGCCGCGTCGGTGAGGCCGTCGCAGTCATTGTCGAGGCCGTCGCAGACCTCGGCGGTCGGCGACCCGGGGGTGCAGGTCTGCGGCGCTCCGTTGGCGCAGCTGTCGAGCGTGCGGCGGCAGGCGCCGACGCCGCAGCTTTGGGCTGGGCCGGGGATGTTGTTGCAGGCGGGCGGGGTCGTGGCGCTGCACGTCCCGGCCTTTGGCTGCTGGCAGGTCGCGTGGCAGGTGAGGGCTGCGGCGCCCTTGACTGCGGCTGGACAGACGTCCGCCGCGGTCTGGCAGGCGCCCGAGCCGTTGCAGAAGGCGGACGCCGCGGCGACGTCGGCGCGCGCGTAGCAGGTCGCGCCCTCGAAGCCGAAGTAATAGCCCGTGCAACTGACCGCGCCGCACTCCGACGCCGGGTCGAGGCCGCTGGTGATGACCCCGCAGAGGCCGAGGCTGCCCGACCGGTTGCAGGCCTGGCAGAGGCCGGTGCAGGTCGTGTTGCAGCAGACGCCGTCGACGCAGAGACCGCTCTGGCACTGGGCGCTTGTGGTGCAGGCGCCACCTGTCCCCGCGTTCGGGACGCAGACCCCGCCCGTGCAGTTGGCGCCAGCGTCGCACTGGGTGCTCGAGGTGCAGGCCGTGAGGCAGGTCGGGGCCACCTGCTCGGTCGCGGCGCTGCAGAAGGCGCTCGTGAAGTAGCCGCAGTTGCTCGCCTCGCGGGTGGAGCAGCCGGAGTCGTCGCCGACGCGTGCACCGATGGCGCACTGCGAGTTCGTGCAGGCCGGCACGACCTTCTCGCCCTGGCAGGTGGCGGGCGTCGCGCACGTGGACGGGCTGCCATACAGCGCGGTCGAGCAGTTGTCGGCGGTCGCGCAACAGTCACCCGAGGCGCAACAGAATCCGTTCTGACAGTGGTTGCTGGCGCATTGGGACTTGTCGCTGCAGAGCGAGCCGTTGATGCGGCGCGGGGCGCACCGGCCCGCCTCGCAGAAGGCGTCCGCGTCGCAGTCGGCGTTGCTCGCACAGTTTGCGGCGCAGGTCTGGGCGGTCTGGCTCGCCTGGCCGTTGCAGCGCAGATCGGGGTAGGCTCCGCAGGTGTTCGCGACCGTCGTCGCGGTGCAGGCCGTGTCGTTCGGGACGCCGGTCTGCGAGGCGCAGACATTGGCGACGCAGGTGGCGTCCTTCGCGGTCCCCTGGCAGGTCAGCGGGGTGTTGCAGACCGGAGCCGCCGAGAACGAGGCCGGGCAGTCCGACGGGCGGTTGCAGCAGCTGCCGCCCCGGCAACAGATGCCGTTGTTGCAGTAGCCCGACTGGCAGGCGCTCGCCGAGCCGCAGAGCGCTCCGTCCGTGAGCTTCGGGATGCAGGACCCGCTGTTGCACCAGAAGCCGGCGTCGCAACCGGCGTCGTTGGCGCAGGTGAAGGCGCAGCGCGGGGTCGGCTGGCTCGTGGCGCCGGTGCAGAAGGCCGTCGGGTAGGGGCCGCAGTCGGAGGCCTGCGTCGCCGCGTCGCAGCGACTGTCGTCCTGGACGATTTCACTCTGGCAGCGGCTCTCGAGGCAGCGGGCGTCGACGCGCTCGCCCTGACAGCCCTGCGGATCGAGACAATCGGCGGGCGAGGACCAGCTCGCGGGGCAGTTCGCCGCGATCGCGCAGCAGTCGCCGCCCGAGCAGCAGAAGCCGTTGCCGCACCAGCCGCTTGTACACTGGTTGGCGGTCTTGCATTCCGTGCCATTGACCTTCTTCAGGGTGCAGGTGCCGACCTCGCCCGCGCGGGCGTCGCAGTAGAATCCGGCCACGCAGTCCGTGTCGGTGCGACAGCCCGCGGGGCAGGCCGGGGCGGTCTGGTTCGCGGCCCCGCTGCAGAAGCGCGGCAGGAGCGGGCTGCAGTCGAGGGCGAGGAGATCGGCCCCGCAGGCGCCATCGTCCGCGATCGGGGCCGACGAGGTGCAGCGCGCGCTCTCGCAGCGGGCGTCGCGCCGCGTCCCCTGGCAGCTCGCGGGGCTGTCGCAGCGGGCGGCGACGGTCCAGCTCGCGGGACAGTCGGTCGGTTGGGCGCAGCAGTCGCCCGAGGCGCAGCAGAAACCGTTCTGGCAGTGCCCGCTCGCGCACTGGCGGGACTCGGCGCAGGCGCCCCCGTCGGGGACGTCGCTGACGCAGACCCGGCGAGCGGTGTCGCAGTGGGCTCCCTCGACGCAGGTCGCGTCGCTCGTGCAGCTCGTGGCGCAGCGGTCGCCGCCGTCACCCCCGCCATCGCAGGTGTAGAGCCCGCAGGAGGCGGGTGCTGCCGGGAGGCAGGCGCCAGTCTGGCAGGTGGCCGCCGCTGTCGCGACGAAGCCTGCGCCCGCCGCGTCACAGGTCGCGGCCGCGCAGTTGCCCCACGTCTCGTCGGTCGCGCCGTCGCAGTCGTTGTCCGCGCCATCGCAGATCTCGGTCGCGGGCAGCCCGGGGGCGCAGAACTGGGGCGCGCCGTCGAGGCAGCTGTCGACGGTGCGGCGGCAGGCGCCGACGCCGCAGGACTGTGGGGCGCCCGGGATGTTGGTACAGGCGGGCGGGGTCGTACCCGTGCACGTACCGGTGGTCGGGCGCTGGCAGGTCGCGTGACACGTCTTCGCGACGGCCCCCTTCGCGGCGGCGGGGCAGACGTCGGCGGGGGCGTCGCAGCCGCCCGCACCGTTGCAGAAGGCGGCTGTCGGGCTCACATCGGCGCGCGCATGGCAGGCCTGCCCGTCGAAGCCGAAGTAGTACCCGGTACAGCTGACATCGCCGCACTCGGAGGCGGGATCCTGGCCGTCACCGAGCGGCCCGCACAGACCGAGGCTGCCCGCGCGATCGCAGGCCTGGCACAGACCGGTGCAGGTCGAGGCGCAGCAGACGCCGTCGACGCAGGTCAGGCCGCTCTGGCACTGGACGTTGCTCGTGCAGGCCCCGCCCGCGCCCGCGTTCGGGACGCACCGGCTGTTCGTGCAGTTGGCGCCTGGGTCGCATTGGGCGCTGGTCGTGCAGGCCGTGCCGCAGGCGGGGGCTGTCTGCTCGGCCGCCGCGCCGCAGAAGACGCTCGCGTAGAAGCCGCAGTCGCTCGCCTCGCGGCCCGCGCACCCGGAGTCGTCGCCGACCCGCGGGCCGATGGCGCATTGCGAGTTCGTGCAGGCGGGCGTCAGCTTGTCGCCCTGACAGGAGGCGGCCGTGGTGCAGGTCGAGGCGCTGCCGTAGAGGCTGGCGGGGCAGTTGCCCGATGTCGCGCAGCAGTCGCCCGAGGCGCAGCAGAAGCCGTTCTGGCAGTGGGCGCTCGCGCACTGGGACTTGTCGGTGCACGGCGAGCCGTTCACGAGGCGCGGGGCGCAGCGACCGCTCTGGCAGAAGCCGTCGGCGTCGCAGTCGGCGTTGCTTGCACAGCTCGTGGCACACGGCGGCGCGGTCTGGGAGCGCTGGCCGTTGCAGCGGACGTCGGGGTAGGCCCCGCACGTGTTCGCCACGACCGCCCCGGTGCAGGCCGTGTCGTTCGCGACGCCTGGCTGCGATCCGCACACATGGTTTTGGCATGTGGCGTCGGTGGCCGTCCCCTGACAGGTCTGGCTGACGTCGCAGGTCGGGGCGACCCAGTAGCGGTCGGGGCAGTCGTCGGGCCGGTTGCAGCAGTCTCCGCCGCGACAGCAGATGTTGCCGTTGCAGTGGCCCGACTGGCAGGCGTAGGCGGCCGAGCAGGTCGAGCCGTCGGGCAGTTTCGGGACGCAGGCGCCAGCGTTGCACCAGAAGCCCGCGTCGCAGCCCGCGTCGCTCGCACAGCTCCAGACGCAGCGCGGGGCCTGCTGGATGGGGGCCCCGCTGCAGAAGACGGACGGGAACGGCCCGCAGTCGAAGGACTCGGTCGTGCGGCCGCAGGCGCTGTCGTCAGTGACGGTGGCGCTCTCGCAGTGGTGGTCGACGCAGCGGGCGTCGATGCGCTCGCCCTGACACCCCTGCGGGTCGAGGCAGCTCGCGGCCTCCGACCAGGCGGCTGGGCAGTCCGAGGCCTGCGCACAGCAGTCACCGTCGTCGCAGCAGAAGCCGTTCTCGCACCAGCCGCTCGCGCACTCGCGCTCGGCCGAACACGCCGCGCCGTCCACCCGGAGCGGGACGCAGGCCGCCGCCTCGCCGCAGAAGAAGCCGCTCCGGCAGTCGGCGTCCGAGCGGCAGGCGCCGAGGCAGCTTGGCGCGCTCTGGCTGACAGCACCCGAGCAGAGGCGGGGCTGGAGCGGGCTGCAGTCGAGGGCCTGGACCTCGGGGCTGCAGGCGCTGTCGTCCGGGATGGGCTCGGACGACTCGCAGCGCGCGGCCGTACACCGCGCTTCGCGGCGGGTCCCCTGGCAGGTCGCGGGGTCGTCGCACCGGGGTGCCACGGTCCAGCCCGCGGGGCAGTCGACGGGCTGGGCGCAGCAGTCGCCCGCGGCACAGCAGAAACCGTTCTGGCAGTGCCCGCTCGCGCAGGCTCGCGCCTCGCTGCAGGCCCCGCCGTCGGGGATGTCGGGGACGCAGGTCCCGCTTGACGTATCACAGTGCGCCTGTACGTGACAGGCGTCATCGCGCGTGCAGGCCGTCGCGCACGCGACCCCATCACAGGCGTAGAGCCCGCACGGCATCGGTGTCGCATATTGGCACCCGCCGTTGGCGCAGGTCGCGGCCGCGGTCGCGACGAAGGTCCCCTCGACCTCGATGCAGGCGGCTGCGGGGCAGTTCGGCGAGGCCTCGTCGATCGCGTCGTCGCAGTCGTCGTCCGACCCGTTGCAGATCTCGGCCGCGGGCGTCGGACCATCGCAGACCGGTGCGCTGTCGCGGCAGGCCGTCACACCCGCGCACCGCCCGTGGACGTTCTCGTTGACGCAGGCGACCGCTGCGACGTCGTCGGTCGTGCCGTCGCAGTCGTCGTCGGCCCCGTTGCAGACCTCGGCGGCCGGCGTCCGCGCCGAGCAGGCCGTCAGGCCCTCGGGTCCGCAGGTCCGCGTGCCGCCGCAGGTGCCCGCGTCCGACAACGCGCTGCAGGACGTCACGAGCCCGAGGTCGGCCCAAGAGGCGCGGCACTCGCAGGTCCCGGCGTCGGGCAGGCAGAGCTCGCTCGTCGCGCCGTCGCGCGTCGTGACGGCCTCGCAGGTGTAGCCTGCGGGGCAGCCGAGGTCGCGGCAGGCTGTCGCGCAGAAGCTGCCGACGCTCGGGTCGGGGGCTGCGACGCAGGCGCTCGGGGCCGCGTCAAACGGGCTCTGGCACTCGAGATCGCTTCGGCATGGGCGGCAGAGGCGGGTGTGCCGGGGCAGGCAGGCGGTGACCGGGTCGGAGCCGGTGACCGCCATCGGGCGGCAGTCGAGCCCCTCGGGGCAGGCCTCCTCGCAGCGGCGCGTGCACACGCCGCCGTCTGGCCCTTCGATGCACAGGCCCTCGAGGCAGTCGTCCTGGGTCGCGCAGGCACAGAGGAAGCCGCCCGGCGTCGCACACGGCACGACCGGACCGCTGGCGTCGGCGCTGTCGGCGGATGCCAGCAGGTCGAGCGCGGGCGGGACGTCGACGCCACCGGTCGCGTCGGGGCCACCGGTGTCGTCCTCCCCCGTGTCTGGCAGCCCGGTCGCGTCGGGCGCGGTGATGGCACCGGGTGGCAGCGTATCGTGGCAGGCGCTGACTGCGACGGACGTCAGCGCGAGCCAGAAGGAGCGGCGGGCGGTGGTCATGCGCGGGGTCTCCGGCGGTCGGGATGCGGGGGGCAAGGGTGCGCACCGAGGCAGCGGGAGCGGAGGTTAGCACGCAACAGGCCTCACGTCACCCTCGCAGCCTCCGCGATCGCGCCGAGGCGCGCGATGAGGGCGTCGACGTCGGCCCGGCCGAAGATGCCGGGCCCTGGGGGTCGTGTCCGAAGACATGAACTTGTCGCCGTCAGAGGGCCTGCAGGGAGGCCCGCCGCGGTCATGAAGCCTCCTCCCGGCCTTGTCCGGGGCGGACGTCGCGCGCGTGTGGCCGCGGCGGAGCGCTTCTGCCAGGCTCCGAGCGTGTCTCGCCCCCCACGGGAGTCCGCCATGGCCCGACGTCGCCCCGTCAAGCGCCGCGTCCCCACCGTCGCCCACCGGCCTGGCGCGGCTCCGGGCGTCTTCGAGCTGCCCGAGGGCCTCAGCGCCTCGCTCCGCGGTGTCCGCTTCGACCGCAGCCGCTCGCAGGCCTTCACGCTCGCCACGCCCGGCGACGTGCGCGCGCTCCGCGCCTCACTTGGGCGCGAGGAGGTCGTCTGGCTCGACCTCTGCGGCCTCGAGCGGAGCCTCATCGAGGCCATCGCGCGCGAGTTCCGCCACCACCCGCTCGCCGTCGAGGACGCCGTCCACGCGCACCAGCGCTCGAAGATCGAGGCCTACCCCGACCACGACCTCATCATCGCGCACACCGTCGCCCTCATCGACGGCGACCCGGTGAGCGACCAGATGAGCTTCTTCATCGGCAACTCCATTGTCGTGACCATCCAGGGGCTCCCGGGCGACCCCTTCGATCCGGTCCGCGCCCGCCTGCGCGAGGGCGATCCGAGCCTCCTCGCGGGCGGGACCGACAAGCTGCTCCACGCGCTGCTCGACGCCGTCGTCGACGACTACTTCCCGCTTCATCGCCTCGGTCGGGGACCGCATCGAGGACCTCGAGGAGACCGTCCTCGACGCGCCGAAGGACGAGAACCTGGGCGAGAGCCAGCGCCTCCGCCGCATCGTCATCACCTTCCGCCGCGCCGCCTGGCGGCTGCGCGAGGCGCTGCAGGGGCTCGTCCGCGTCGACCTGCACGTCATCCGCCCCGAGAGCATCGTCTACTTCCGCGACACCCTCGACCACATCATTCGCATCGTCGACCTCATCGCGTCGCACCGCGACATGATCGGCGGCCTGATGGAGCTGCACATGTCGGCGGTCAGCCTGCGCATGAACCAGGTCGTGCGGGTGCTGGCGGTCATCTCGAGCATCTTCATCCCGCCGACCTTCATCGT
>SYAK01000298.1 GCA_005788935.1 Pseudomonadota bacterium | reverse complement strand
GACTTGCCAGACCCGGACGGCCCGGTCAGGACGATCAAGGCGCCATGCGGCAGCTCGACGTCGAGGTCGCGCAGGTTGTGCAGGCGGGCGCCGCGGAGCGAGATGGCGTCGGTCACAGGGGGGTCATAGCGGGTCGGCACAGCCGGAACAAGGCACCGCGTCGGACAGGCCGCGCTTTCAGGTCAACCGGGGCGATGCGGCAGGCGCCCCACGTGACGAGACCGCCGACCGGCACAGGCCCGGCGGCGGTCTCGACGGCCACGCCCGCGGGCGGTTCTCAGGGAGCGTCGGCCCGGACCTCGAGCGCGCGCAGCATCGCTGCCTGCCAGGCGTCCTTGTCGGCCTTCTCGGTCGACAGGGCGCGGCCGATGGTGCGGACTTCGCCAGCGAGCTTCGTGTCGGCCCCACCGAAGATCGCGTCCTTCTCGAGGAAGGTCGCGAGCGGACCCGCCATCTCGGCGATCTCGCGGCCATCAAGGCCGTTGGCGACAAAGACGCTCGCGAGCCCCATCCAGAGACCGACCGTGAAGTAGCCATGCGCGCGGGCTGGCCCGACGCCGATACCGGCCTCGCTCTCCGCGAGCGCCCGGACGGTCGCGTCGAGGTCGACCTCGCCCGCGCGGGCCGCAGTGATGAAGCGGTCGACCTGGGCGAGGACCGCCGAGCTCAGCTGGGCGAGGGCGCCACTGCGGTGATTCTGGATGCTGTTCAGGCTGTTGCTGAAGTGCTCGCCACCGAGCTGCTTGGCGAGCGTCGCGCTGGCGAGCGTCGCGCTGGCCATCGCCGCGCCGAGGTTCAGCAACACGACGTCCGCGGCCGTGGCCTGGCCCGCGAACCCAAAGCCCTCGGCGCTCGGCACTGTGACGGGTGCCACAGCGACCGAGGCCGCCGCAGGCGCCGACGCGACGACAGCGCTGAGGCGGCGGTAGGCGGCGACGCGATTGCCCGTCGTGAGCACCGGGAGGACGGCCACGGTCCTTGCGCTGAGGATGGTCGCGTCGTCGGGCGTCGGGGCGTTCGCGTGCACGGGCGCCGCGACGGGAAGGATGAGGAGGCTGAAGAGGGCGTTGCGGATTTTCCTGTGAATGTCTCCTGTGCGTTCGCGTCTTGGTTCGGCTCGGGGGGCGCGCTTGACGGGGCCCCGAACCGGAGGGGTGAGAGGGGCATTCCGCGCTGGGCGCGGAAGACGCGCGCTTCGGGCAACTCGCCGAGGTAGAGGGCCACGCAGGCCCGAGCCGAGTCGGCCACGAGCGTATCCGCGCCCAGCTCGGACGCGCGGTCGAGGAGGCGGCGCGGAGTCCTGAGGGTCCGCACTGCCAGCGCCTCGGCCGACGCGCTCCGGGTCCGGGTGAGAGCCTGATCCTCGGCGAGCGGCGTATGAGACCGCATGACCGACCGACAACGCAAACTGCCGAGCTCGATGCCGCTGCCGCGGAGGGGGGCGAGCCATGGCGCGTCGTCGGCCGCCTGCTCCATCAGCGCGAGCGCACGCACGAGCTTCAGCTCGGGGAGCGGAACCCCCTCGCCATCGACGAGCTCGTCGACCCACGCGAGCAGACGCACCGCCGCCTCGGTCTCGCCCGCCACGAGGAGCGCTAGCCCGGTGGTATAGACCCCCTCGTAGGCCCCGAAGCGGTCGAGCGCGCGCAAGAGCGCCTTGTGCCGATCGTCGCGGACCTCACCTCGCACCTTGAACTCGGCCTCGAGGAGGGTCGAGACGGTCTTCGCGGTCGCGAGGGCGCGCGGTGAATAGCCACCGATGGCCGCGAAGAAGGCCCCGCGGAAGTCTGCGAGCTACTCTTCGTTCAGCCCCTGCCCGGGCCGCTCGAACGCGCCGAGCTGGCAGCCGTCGGCGGAGAAGTCATTGACGCGGTGGCCGAGCTCATGGCCCAGCACGAACGCCAGAAAATCGTCGCCATATACGGCACCCTCGCCCGTCACTTTCGCAACCAGCGTATGTGGCACATACACCGTCGGCGGGGCCCCCGGGCAAATGTGGGCCGCGGGCGGCAGCGGCCGGCCCTTGTGACGCGCCTCGGGTCCGAGCACGACGAGCGCCGTCTCGCGCCCTGTCAGCGCCTCGACTGGCGGCGCGACATCGCGCCACACCTTCAGGACGAACGCCGCCCCCGGGTCGTCGGCTCCGAGCCTCGGCGCCCCCTCGAGCGTGCCACACACCGGGTCCGCCACGGGGGGACAGGTCGCGGCATGGGACTCCGACGTCGCCGCCAGCAAGCCCACCACGAGCGCGAGCTGCGTCTTCATTCGGTCGTACATCGACTGTCCGTCCCTCTTGGACTGTTCGGGCGAGGCCCTATCGCGTCATTCGTTCGTCATCACGTCGCTCGGACTAGCAGGTGCGCATGTGACGGCTGACGCCGCAGGAACGCGAACACCCCGCGCCGGTATTCCGCCGCTCTCGGCAGTGATGCTCACGACGCCCGGGGCGCTGGCGATAGAGTCAGAACTGAATCAGCGTGGGCGTCGTCACGGTCCCGGTCGAACCCGTTCCACACTCCCCGCGGTAGTTCGTCCCATGACAGGACGCGCGGCCGTCCGAACGCACCACCATCGTCGACGTCCCCCAGGCCCAACCGCCCGCGCTGGCACAGCTCGCGACGCCCACCACGGTCGCCGAACCGAGCGAAAGTGATGGCGACAGCGCCGAACCGTAAGCCTTTGAAGACGTCTGGTTACTGCCCAAGCCGGAGTTCGCGTAGTACCCCCAGGTCTTCAATGTTCCGGAGGTGACCAGGGTCCCCGTGTAGCTCCCGAGCGCGAGCAGTGACACGCTGGAGAACATCGCGGTCGTTGTGTTGAGGTAACTCGATTCAGCCGCCTCCCCGAAACAGGAAACCGTGTCGTCGTTCAGAATGCCGCACGTGTGCGCATAGCCTGTCACGAGACGCTTGAAGGTCTTGCTCGCGGGCTTGTGGGTGACGGGCTGAGGGAGCTTGTAGACCGTGGTCGTCCCCGAAACCCCACCGAGGCGGTAGTCCCAGTTCGTCCCCCAGCACCAGGCGCCACCATCGTCGAGCAGGGCGCAAGACCAAGGCTCAACTCCCGACGTGTCCTGCCCGATCGCGACATCGGTGACCAAATTCGTCAGGATTGCGCCGCCCGCAGCCCCGCCTGTTCTGAAGTTCACCACCTGGGGTGTCGAGAATGAGGCGGTCGCGGAGTCATTGATACCAAGGCGCGCGTTGCTTCCGTTTTGTCCCCAACAGACGAGCTTTCCGTCGGTGCGAATGCCACACGACATATCCAGGCCGGCCGCGAGAGACTTCAGACCGTAAGCCGCACCTCCGCCATCGAGACCGAAGTTGATGGCTTGCGCTGCGTCCAGTGTCGTCACTGCAGTCATGTTTCCAGTGCCGAGTTCACCCGTCGTATTATCGCCCCAACAGGCCGCCGAGCCGCTCGTTGTCAAAATGCAGGAATGATTCGGGGCGAGCGCGATCTGCTTGACGCGACGCCCTCCCCAATCGACCCAAGGGCGTGACGAGGGCGTGTGCATTGTCGCGGTGGCCGTGTCGGGAATGCCAAGTTGCTTCTCGGCATTGCGACCCCAGCACTTGATTTGCCCGAGGGAACTTATCGCGCAGCCATGAGCACCACCAAGGCTGACGGATTTGACCTTCACGATGCGGAAGTAGATCCGCGCGAAGGTCCCGTCGGTCAGCCTGGCCTCATAGACGTCGTAGGCTACATCATTGGCGATGGCGGTCGGTGGTGTGTACGTGTGGCTGTTGGTGCTTCCGGATACCGCGCCATCCTCGTCATCGACGGAGAGACCCGCGTTGATATCGTTCGCGACCACGCCGAACGAGCTGACATCACCTGCGAGGTTGTGACCGCTGAGCCCAATGGTAATCGCGGGACCGCCGACGCTCACAGTACGAACGTATTTCGATGGGGTGTAACCACCCACCGCAGCAACGGCAGCCTCGGCTGTGAAGTTCGGTAACGTGGCGGAGGTGGCACGGACCGTGACCGTGACCGTCTGTTGCCAACCCGCCGAGTCCGAAATCACGATGTTCTTGGAACCGATGGTGCTCGCCGTGCCCTGCGCGTAGATCGCGCGGCTGGGGCTGCCAGTTGCGAGCGCGACCGTGCCATCACTGGCGGCTGTGCTGCCGACAGCCATGGCGACCGTATAGGGCGGTATGCCTCCAAGGATGGAAATCTCGAAAGACTGACTGTTCTTGCGGAGGACGATTGGGGTCTCCGGCCAGACGATCAGCGCAGTCGGCGACTCACAGGTCGCGCCAGTCCAATTGCACCCCGCGGTCGAACACGTGCCAGACGAGGCACATCCGCCGCAGTTGCTGCTGCTGCAGCTCACGATGCAGGTCGAGCCGCTGAGGGTATAGCCAGCGCTGCAGGTGGAGCAGGTCGTTCCGTTGGAGCAGGTGGCACAGCCAGCGGGACAGGTGAGGCAAGCGCCGCTGGACAGGTAACTGCCGGCGTTGCAGGAGGTGCAGCTGGTCGAGCCGACGCCGTTGCAGGTCGCGCAAGCGCTGTTGCAGAGTGCGCAGCAGCTCGGCTGGTTGCTGAAGGAGCCCGCGGCGCAGGCGGTGCACGAGGTGCTCCAGGCGCAGCCCGCGTTGCCGCAGGTGGGGCTGTCGCCGCAGCCGCCGCAGTTGGCGCTGCTGCAGCCGAGGGGCGTCGAGAAGGTCCAGCTGTAGTCGGCCGCGAGCCCGACGTTGGCGGCGCTCTTGACGCT
>SYAK01000297.1 GCA_005788935.1 Pseudomonadota bacterium | reverse complement strand
ATTCAGTCGGCCGCTGAGCCGACGCTTCCCGAACCCAGGGTTCGCGTCAACCCCGCCTGCGATGCGGCCAAAGCCCGAACCCTGGGATGCCGGGCCGGATGCGAGCCCCACGACTGAACCGTGATTCAGTCGCCCATCGAGCCGACGCTCCCCGAGCCCTTCCCCAACCCAAGGTTCGCCTCAACCCCGCCTGCGATGGGGCCAAACCCTAAACCCCGGGACAGGCAGCCGCTGAATATTGGTTCAGACAACTGCTCGCCCATCGTTGGCCGTGTCCGGCCTCCTTGAGTTGCTTGCCTCGCCAGCTCCCGTGGCGCGACCTGACACCTGCGCGAGCCATGGCCCCAGGCGATGTTCATCTCCCGCACCGAGGCTTGCGAGTGGTCGTCCAGCTCCGGGCATGCCCGCGTCGGCGTGTAGCCTGCGTGCTGCCGTGTGGCACTGGCTCGGCCCTGTCCCGGTCCGTTGCGTCACACCAAGGGGCGCGCGTCACGCCCCTTGACGCAGAACGCGCAGACCGGCACGTTCCGCGCCTTTCGCGCGTACCCGGGGACCGATGTCACCGCTCGTCCAGCTCATCCTGCTGCCGGTCGCCTTCGCGTGGCTGTCGCCGCTCGTCGCCCGCATGGCCGGGGTGCGGCAGGGAGTCGAGTCGACCCGGACCGGGCTTGAGGCGCGACAGGAGCTCCTCGGGCGGCTCGTGGCGGCGTTTCCGCTCGGACTCGCGCTACACGTGTTGCTCACTCTCGCGCCCGCGGCGCTCGAGGGCCCGACACCGACCGCCGAGTTGGCCTGGATCCCCGAGGCGGGCCTCTCGCTGTCGCTCCGCCTCGACCCGCTGGCACTTGTCGCCTGCGGGCTGACGCTCGGAGTGGCCCTCATCGCGACGCTCTGTGCCCGCCCGCGTCCCGACGCACGACCTGACGACGCCGCCCACCTCGGCCTGACGAGCGCCACCCTCGCGGCCGCCCTGTGCGACAGCCTCCCGGGCGTGCTTTCGGCCGTCGGTGTCATGGTCCTCATCGCGGTCGGCCTCACGGCGCGAGCAGCCCGTCAGCTCGAGCTCGGGCCAGCACCCGGAGACCCCGCGCGCGCCACCGAGCTGCGACGGGCGGCACGCCTCCTCTGGGCCCTTCAGACCGGAGGGCTCACGGCCCTGCTGGTCGCGGGGTTGCTGCTCGAGGCCCGCACCGGCAGCCTGAGCCTCGCCGCATGGCCCGAGTCGGCGGCCGCGCTCGAGACGGACCCGGCCACCCCGGTCATCATCGGCCTCGTCGCGTTCGGGGCCGCCGCGCTCGCAGGGCTCGCGCCGCTCCATCTCGCCGTCCCGCCGCTCCGCCACCTGACATCGGCCTCCGGGAGCCTGCTCACGACGGCGACGATCGCGCCAGCCGGGCTCTGCCTGCTGGTCCGCCTCGCGCCCACCCTCTCCGGACACCCCGCGTGGCTCTGGGCGGTCGGGGCCCCGGGCCTCCTGTCGCTCTTCGTAGGCGCCTATCAGGCAACACGCCAGCATGACATGCACGGAATCTTGTGCTATGGAGCCACCTCACAGGGCGGTCTTTTTGCCACACTGCTGGCGCTCTGCGGTCCGACGAACCCGGCGCCGACCCTCGTCGCGGTCGGCCATCTCGCGTTCTTCGGCCTCGCGCGCGGCGTGATGTTCGGGGTCGCGTCCGACGTGGCTCACGCGGGCGGCACGCGCGACCTGCGCGAGCTCGGAGGCCTGCGTCAGGCCCGCCCGATGCTGTGGACGGCCTCGCTCGCGGGGACGCTGCTGCTGAGCGGCCTGCCACCGTTTTCGACATTC
Organism: Pseudomonadota bacterium; assembly: GCA_005788935.1. Next base: position 1,571 of record SYAK01000297.1, on the reverse strand, counting down.
CACTACAACCACCGGGCGCTCGCCGCGACCGAGGTCATCCCCGCGCTCGCCGAATACCCGTCGCTCGTCCCGGGGATCCTCGGCGTGGCCCTCGGCTGGACCTTCGCGTGGAGCTTCCGCCTGGGCTTTCACCCGTTCTTCGGGAAGCCGGAGACCCCGAGGCCGCCCGAGTGGCGCCCGAGCGCCAGGACCCGACTCGGCGGGGTGGCACTCGCACTGCCGCTCGCCGGACTGCTCACCGTCGGTGCCGTGCCAGCGCTTCAGGCCCCGCTGCTGACGGCGCTCGCACGCACCCTGGCGCCCGCCTCACCGGCCGCGATCGACCCCCTGCTCGCCTGGCCCGGCCCCGGTCCTTCGCTCGCCGTCCTCATCGGGGCCCTCGTCGGTGGGACCATCTGGTTTGCCGCCAGTCGCCGCCTCATCGCGGACCACGAGCGCCTCTTCCCGACCTTTTCGGCACTCGACGGCTGGGAGCGGCTCGTGCGCGCCTTGTCGGGCTCCGCCGGGCGCCTGGCATGTCGCCTCGAGGCTGGTGGCGCGACGGCCGGCGCAAGCTGGGTGTTGGCCGGGGCGGTCGGACTCGTCGCGTGGGCCTTCCTCGTGCCGGGCCCCGAGCAGTCGCAGGGCGCGTGGTGGCTCCCGTCGCGGGCGAGCGCAGCCTGGAGCCTCGGCGTCGCGGCAGGCCTCGCCCTGGTGACCCTGGGACTTACGGGCATTCTGTCAGACCCGGCCCGGCGCAAGACCGGGGTCCTGGTCGTCGCGTTGGGGGTCGCGGTCGTCGCGACCGCTGTTGGCGGAAGCGACCTCGCGGTAGCCTGGGTCGCCTTTGGGGCGGCGGCGGCCTCGCTCGACTGGCGGGGCAACGACGCCGTCCGGAGCTCCGAATCGCGCCTGCCCCGGCTTGCGGTGGCGCTCGCAGCAGGAGCCGGGGCGACGCTGCTCGTCTGGACGGCCTTGCGACATGCCGGTTCCCCGCCTGCAGGGCGCGCGCTCCTCGCGTTCGGAGCCCCGCCGGAAGGGGGCGGCCCGAACCTCGTCGCGACCCTGAGGCTCGACCTCTTCGGCTTGCCGGTCGCGCTCGGGATCGCCGCGCTCGCCGCCGCGGGGCTCGCGCTCGCACGGACGCGTGCCAGCCTCCGCGAGGTACCGCCGCCCGACGTCGCACCACCCCGGATCAGCCGCCTGCCGTCCCTGTTCGATGACGACGTGCCCTCAGCGTCCGAGCCGGCGGAGGCCCCGCCACCCACACCGCCCGAGCCCCTGCCCCTCGTCCCCGTCGCCATCGGCCTCTTGGCCGCGTGCCTCGCCCTGACGGGGCCCGAGCAACCGGGCGGTGGCCTCGGCGCAGCACTCCTCGCAGGCCTCGCGGCCGCAGCCACGCGGGGGCGTCTCGTGCCCGCGTCGACGTGGCTCATCGCCGGGGGACTCGGGATCGCCGTCACGTCCGGGCTCGCCACCCTCTTCGTCGGGGAGGCCGGCCCTGGCATCCTCCTCGCGTCACCAGCCTCGGCGACCCACCTTCCGCGCTGGCTTGGCCTGACGACCGCTCGGGGCCTCGAGGTGGCGCTCGT
>SYAK01000296.1 GCA_005788935.1 Pseudomonadota bacterium | reverse complement strand
CTCGAGGCCCCCGAGGAGGAGCTCGGCCCGGTGCTGAAGCGCTTCTTCCGGAAGCGGGTCTGAGGATCCGGCTGGAAATCGACGTGCATCGCCGTCCGTTCCGTTAACGGACCCCCGAACGGCGGCATGAAGCACACGTGAACGATGGAACTCCCGAGTTGGTCTCCCTTGAAGCGCGCCTCGTGGCGCAGGCCCGCGCTGGCGACGGTGAGGCCTTCGCGCGCCTCGTGCGGCCGCATCTCGTGGCGATGCATCGCGTGGCGGGACGCCTCGCGGGAGCGACCGTGGCCGAGGACGCCGTCCAGGAGGCCCTGACGCTCGGCTGGGAGCGGTTGGGGGGGGTGCGTACCGGCACCCCGATCGCGGCGTTCCTGATGGGCTTCGTCGTCCGACGCGCCGCGACGCTCGCGCGCGGGGAGCGCCGTCGCGGCGGGCGGGAGGAGGCCCACGGCGCCGCCCTGTCCGAGGAACGCCCGGCCCGGCCGGACGAGCTCCTCGAGGCCCGCCGCCTGAAGGCCACCATCGAAGCCGGCCTCGCGGCGATGCCCGAGAAGCGGCGTCAGGCGCTCGTCCTGCGGCTCGACGGCGGTCTGTCCGACCGGGACATCGCCGCCGCCATTGACTCGACCGAGGGTTCGGTACGCGTCCTCGTTCACCAGGGCCTCGCCGAGCTCGACGCCCGCCTCGCACGTGAGCCAGCGGGTCTGCAGCCCGTCGGCGGCGTGACACCGACCCTCCACCGCGGTGCGATCCTTGGCGCGCCCCGCCCGAGTCCGGGAGCGATACCATGAGCCACGACCCGTTCGACCTCGACGAGGGCCGCGAGGCGCGCGCCAAAGCCGCCTTCGACGCGACAGCCAGCGAGCCCGACGCGGCGGCGCTTGACCGCCTCCTCTCCCAGGCAAGGGCCGTTCCGCGTCAGCGTCGCCTCGCGGTGCGCCCCCGCTGGCTCGTGCCTGGCGGGCTCCTCGCGGCGGCCGCGCTGATGTTTGCCGCGCTCTCCTCGAGCGACGCGTCCTTGCCCGGGCGCAGCCCCGAGCCCCTGACTGCGGGCGAGCCCGTCTTCGAGGTCCTCGCCGCGGCGGCCCCCGAGGCGGCCTTCGAGGACGGCCTCGTTCCGGACCTCGCGGCCGCCCTCGAGGACGGCCTCGCCGCCGACGACCTCGAGTCCCTTGAAGACGACGAGCTCGAGGCGCTGCAAGCCGCCTACGAGGCCGCGCTTGGCGACAGCTGACCCTGTGTCCCCGGTGTTCGACACGGTGCCTGCGTGGCATCTTAATCAAAGGAGTGAAACATGAGCGTATTTTCCTGCTTCAAGGCGGTCGTGATGACCGCTGTGCTCGGCGCGACCTTGGCCGGAGCCGCCCGCGATGCGGCGGCCCGTCCGCCCTGTGACGGCTCCGGCCCGTGTGCCGACGGCTCCCGCCGGGAGGCCCGCCAGCAGGAGATCGCGGCGCTGCACGCCCGTGTCCTGAAGGAGCGTGTGGGGCTCACGGACGCCCGCGTGGCCGAGGTCGAGAAGGTCCGCGCGAGCTTCAAGCCGCAGCGCCAGACGCTTCGGCAGGAGATGCGGGCTGCGCGGGAGGCCATCGTGGCGCTCGTGAAGGCTGACGGTTCCGACGACGTGGCCTACATGAGGGCGCTCGCCACGGCCGACCGGCTGCGGGAGCAGGGGCACGCCCTCCACAAGGCGCAGCGCGAGGCGGTCGGCAAGCTGCTCTCGGCCCGCGAGCGCGCCCGCCTCATGGTCGCGATGCAGGAGGTCCGCAGGCACAAGCGCGGCCATGGTCCCGGTCCCGACGCGGACGGGCCTGAACTCGACGACTGACGTGACGTCGACGGGGCGGTCGCCTTTCGCGACCCGCCCGCGCTCGCCGCTGCCAGGTCCATTGCCGACGTCCGCGCCCGTGGCCTCGAGTTGTCGCGCATCTCGCCCTGCTCGGGACACAGCCTGATTTCCTTCGTCCGTCTCCACCGGCACTTGCCGTGCTCCGGAGCCTTGGGTAGCCTGCGCCTCCCACGTTGCAGGAGCATCCCGATGCGTCGAATCCCCGCCGCGGCCATCTCGGCCGTCACCCTGCTTGCGTGCGGGGACCGGAATCCCCGTCAGCCTGACGCGGACGTGACGCCAGTCCTCTCGGACACCGCGTCCGACGGGACCACCTCAACGATCGACGCCGCCGTCGCCCCGGGAGCCGACACCGCCCCGGCGGGGTCGGACACCAGCAGCGGCCTCCCGGTCTGGATCGCGGGCTGCAACAGCCTCTTTGCGCTCCGCGTCGCCGAGCTGGGCGGCGCCACCGACTGCACGGCGGCCCTCGCGGCGCCTGTCGGCAAGCTGCGCCGTACGACCGGGCCCGGCCTGTGCGCGGCTGGCGAGAGCCCGAACGCCTGCCGCGACCGCCTCTACGACACCCCGCCAGACCTGGCCGATCTCGACCCGGCCTGCGGGACGACGCCTGCCAACCCGAGCTGCCTCCGCGGCGCCTTCCTGCCGCGCTGCGCCGACGGTGGTGACGCATGCGCCGAGGATGAGGCCGTCTGCGTCGACGGCACACGTCCGCTGATCTACGCGCGACCCGCGACGACAGGCGGCCCCTCGACCGTCTGGTGGTTCCACCTCGGGGGCGAGGGTGGCCCCTGCGAAGGCGCGTCCTGCTGGGCCGATTACCGCTTCGGCGACAACGCCTTCAAGCTCGCCATGAGCACGCTCCACCCCGAGGGCCCGGCCTCCGCCTTCAACAACCCCGGCGGCGTCATGAGCGGCGACGCGGCGCGGCCCTACGCCGCTGTCAACCGCGTCCGCTTCGAGCGCTGCACCGACGCCGCCAGCGACGCGACGGAGGTCGTTTCAGCGCCCAACGGCGTCCCGCCCGAGTTTGCCGAGCGCTACCCCGGGGTCCCCGTCGCGACCGCCGAGTCGCGGGTCCCCGTCTGGTATCGTGGTCTTGCGACCTGGAGCGCGGCCTTCCACGCGATGGCCACGAACGCCGGTCGCGACCTCGACGGAGATGGCACGCCGGACATGCCGTCACTAGCCGACGCGACGACCGTCGTGATTTCAGGTTCCTCGGACGCATCGATGTGGGTCGTCATGGCCGGTGACCGTCTCGCTGAGGAGCTGCGCAGCATCGCGGGGCCCGACCTCGACGTGCGTATCGCGGTCGATGGCAACTTCCCGGTAATGCTCGACAATGAGGCGCGCTACCAGGCTGGCGCACCCGAGGGCTTCAACATCTTCGCGCACCCCTACCATGTCACCGGGCTCTGCGGCCTGCCCGAGAACGGGGACGGCGTCGCGAACGAGGCGTGCTCCGACGCGGCCTACAAGCCCGGCGGTCGCGGGCACACGAGCTTCAGCACGCGCGGGGTCTTCCGCGACGTCTCCTGCGAGGCCGAACACGGCGTCGGCGCGCCCCAGTGCTTTGATCGCAACCACATCCTGATGCACCACCTCGAGACGCCCGTCCTCGTCCTCGCGGACCAGGAAGACGTGACCATCTCGTCGAACCCCGTCGCTTACGCGGACGTTCCGGGCTACGTGCTTGGTGATATTACGCATTTCCGGCAGCGCGTGGTGGACCAGGGCTGGGACATCGTAGACCACTGGGGGACGACCGCCCGGGAAGAGGGCCCGGGCGAGGCTGGCGGCTTCGTGATCATTCAGCCCAAGACGCGCCGGGAGGGCCAGCCGCGAGGCCGCGCGACGCACGTCCGCTTCGCCAACGATGACGCGATGGCCGAGACCATGACGCTCTGCGCCGCGAACGGCACGAAGATCGCCACGGCCAGCTACAACGCCATGATCGCGGCGTGGCTCGACAACAACCTGCCGCAGGCCTTCGCTATCGAGGACAAGCGTCGCACGTTGCCGAGCGGCAGCTTCTGGGTGACCGGCGCCTCGTGCCGCGACCCGGAGTGACGCCGGGCCTTCATGGACCTGGCGAGCACGTTCCGCGGCAGCGCGCCAGGTCCAACAGCTGATAGGTGTTGTCGCCGTGATTGCGCACGTGGAAGTGGATCGGGGTGCCCGCCGGCGTCGGCGGGACTGGCACGGTGACCGCCACGAGCGCGCTGCGGGCGGGGATCGGCACCACCTGCTCCCAAACGACCGCGTCCCCGAGCGCCACGGCCATCGTCGCTTCGGCCCCCTCGGGCCCAGTCAGCTGGAAGCGCCAGAGCCAGATGTAGAGCGACTCGCCTTCACAGATCGCGCTTCCGGTCCGCTGCGTGACGGTCGTGTACGGGCAGAGGCCTGTGTCGACGCCGAAGGACGGCATCTCGGCGAAGTCCTCCGAGCTCCGTGATCCTTCCGGGCAGCTGATGTCGGCTGGCCGGAAGGTCCGCCACGGGTCCTCCTCCGGTTCGGCGAGGCGCCAGAGCTCAGGGTCGACGACCGGGATGAGCACCCCTGCGGGGGAAGGCTCGCAGGTTGGCCCTGCATCACAGGCCGGCGCCAAGACGAGCAACGACGACAGGGCGAGGGCGGCGGCAGCCTGGCTGAAGCGTCGGGTCGAAAGTGCAGACATCGTGGCCTCGCGTCGATTTCAGCGTGTCATGACAGCAATGGCGTTCGCAATGGTCACGCCGAACGCCTGATGGGCGGCCTGCCGCATCGCGTCCGGATCGCCGGTCGTGAAGAAGCGGAGATCGGCCGGTGCGCCCAGTGTTTGCGAGGTCAACTGCAGTGTCAGGCCGTCGAGCGGGTCGCACAGCGGCACCCCGGGCATCAGCCTCTCGAAGACGGGCGCGAGCGCTGGGTAGTGGGTGCAGGCGAGCAGCAGCGCGTCGACCGGACCCTCGGCCGTGACCTCCGCAACCACGCGGGAGACGTCCTCCGAGACCGCCTCGCCGTCGAGGCGACCCGCCTCCACGTGGGCCGACAGCGGCTGGGCCACGACCGCCACGACCTCACGGCCGGCCGCGCGCAGGGCGTCGGCGTGAAGGCCCGCCGCGATGGTCCGGGCCCCGCCGATGACACCGACGCGGGACGCCCCCGACGCGAGCGCCACCCGGACTCCCGCCGAGATGATTCCCCAGGCCGGCAGCGGCAGCGTCTCCGGGCCAGCACGCCAGACGCCTTCGCCGTCACCCTCGAGCACCGTGCTCATCGCGTTGCACGCCACGACGAGGCGCGCGTGCTTGCGAGGCACCTCGGCCATGACGGCCTGCACGAGCGTCACGAGCCGCGTTGCGAGCACCTCGGGCGCCACCTTGCCCCACGGCGTGAAGCCAGCGTCCGAGACGTAGGACAGGGTCCCCCCCTGCTGCGCCGCATGCAAGCGTCGCCAGGCGCCGAAGCCGCCGATGCCCCAGTCGATGACAATCGTATGAACTGCATGCAGTTCGAGGCTCATGGCCACGTCTGCGGCGCGATCCGGCCTTGCGGGATCGGCCCCGAGTCGAACGCGAGCACGCGCGCGCTCCAGCCGACGTTCAGCCGCTCGACCCTCCGCCCCGGGAATCGGCTCTCGAAGTACCAGACATACTCGTGCTGGGCGCGGATCGGGTTGTACTTCAGCATCGTCTGCCAGCCCGGATCGCGCGACAGCTGGGCGAGCGCATCCCGGAAGCGCGGGTCCTGCTGGCGCTGCAGGGCGGACCTCGCGCTGTCCCGCAGGAAATCGGAAAGCTCGCGCGGCGCGACAGGGGCCGTCACCATGTCGACGACGAGCAGGCGCCCGCCTGGCCGCAGAACCCGCTGCAACTCGGCCATCACCGGGTCCCAGTCGAGGTAGCGCCAGGACAGGAAGCTCACCGCGACGTCGAAGGACGCGTCCGGAAAGGGCAGGGCGGGGCCACCGATCTGCGTGAAGTGCAGGTTATGGGCGGGGTGGCGGCGCCGCGCCTCGGCCACCATGCCCGCCGAGACGTCGACGCCGTGTCCCGTCCGGACCCGCGGTCCCAGGGCGGCGAGCAGCGCCCCGGTCCCGCAGCCGAGGTCCAGCACGTCACAGGGGCCACCGTTTGGCCAGTGCGCCTCGAGCCAGCGCCACTCGTCGCGTCGCACCCGGATGTCGGCGAAGACCTCGCCATAGAGCGTGGCGACCCCATCGTAGCTCGCCTCGCCGCCGACGGGCTCGGGGTCGAAGGCGCGCATCGGCTCGACGGGCATCAGTCCGGCATATTTCAGGACCGAGCCAAGCAGGCCGTCGCTCTTCCGTCCGCGGCAGCCGACCAGATACAGCGGCGCCGACGGCCGCGGGCCAGGCCACGCGAAGGTGTTCGGCTGGCGCGAGAACGTCGTGTACCAGTGAAACCCCCAGGTCCGCACCCCGAAGGTCCGCGCGAAGAAGGGCGCAAACCAGCGCGCTGTCCGACAGGCGTGGAAGAAGGCCTCGGCGCCGTCCGCGAACGGGATCTGCAGGGTGCGCCACTCGTGCGGGCTGAACTGCTCCGGCACCGCCGTCGTCCGGAACATCGGCCCGTACATGCCTGAATGCCCTAGGAAATGAAGCTCATGCAGCAGCCGCCCGGTCGCGCGCACCCGGTCGAGCGCCGCGACGAACTCGGCCTTCGACTCGACCCGCATAGGCCACACCTCTGCACCCGTCGCCCCCCGCTCGGCCGCGAGCGTCTCGGCCGCCAGGGTCAGCTCGCGCCCACCGTCTCGGTAGCGCGTCGTCCACGTCACGAGGATGAGCGGCCGCCTGTCAGGCATGCTGTCCCCCTGGCTCGTCCCAGCCCACGCTGGCTACGACGCCCGCGCCGTCGCGCGGCACCCACGCGCCGCAATCGTCCCCGACCGTGAGCGTCCGACGCCCCGCCACGTCCCAGATCCGCATGGCGTGGACCCTTGGCGCGTAGTGATGGATCGTCAGCGCCTCGTCGAGCGCGGTCATGTCGTGGATGCATCCCGCGGGCACGGTCAGCACCGCGGGAGCGCGATGGATGGCGGTCGCGACGATCTCGAGCCCGTGACCCGTCGAGCGGTAGACGCGCTCACGGATCGCCCCCGACACGAGGTGGATCGTGCCACGGGCGGCGCCGTGGTCGTGGGGCGCGCAGGTCGCGTCCGGCCGCCACGTCATCGCAAGGGTCTCCGCCTCGGGCGAGTCCGCGAGGAGCGTGCGCCCGTAAGGCTCGCCTGGGGCTGGGGCTCGGAGGGGCAAGGGCACCTCGACGTCATGGGCCACGTGGAGACCCGTTCAGTTGAGCCCCATGTCCTCGAGCTGGAACTCGTCGAAGCCGAAATAATGCCCGAGCTCGTGCAGCACCGTCAGCGCGATCTGGTGCTCCGCGTCCTCACGGTCGTGGCAGTGGCGCTCGATGTTGCGGCGGAACAGGTAGATGCGCGCGGGCCCTTCGATCATCGCGTCCAGACTCGTCTCGAAGCCGTGTGTCGGTCCGTCGAAGAGCCCAAGGACGCGCGGATCCGCACCCGCGTCCGTCACGACCCACTCGTCGGGGTAATCCTCGACGATGACCGCGACGTTGCCGACAGCCCCGCGGACTGGCGGGGGCAGGCGCTCGACGGCCGCCTCGGCCACCGCCACGGCCTCGTCGTCCGTCAGCAGGCGGGGCTCCGCCGGGTCGAAGCGGTGCTCGATCTGCCAGACCCGCCGAAAGGCGTCGTGGCGCAGGTCCCACTGCTCCGTGAATTCCGCCGCGATTCCGAGCTCGAACCACATGTCGGCGTCGTCAGGCGCGAGCCGCGTACCAGCCTCGAAGACCGGGATCGACTCCTGGTGACGCCCCATGTCGAGCAGCAGGCGCCCATACTCGAGCACCGTGTCCACGTCTGTCGGGAACATCAGCATGCCGAGCCGCGCCGTCTCCATCGCAGCCTGCTGCTCACCGTCGAGCCACTTGAGCCGCCAGCTGAGCGCGAGGTACTCGAGGCACCCCGTCCCGCCCTCGGGCAGCATCGCGACGGCCTCCATGTGGCGCACCAGCTCGTCGCGGTTGCGCCGCTCGTATCCGGCAAGCGCCAGCTCGAAATGCGTCTCGAGGGCCTTCACCCGCGCCAGGCGCCGCCAGAGGTTGTGCGAGTTCTCGAGGTACATCCCGCTCACCCGGCCTGATTCGGTCGAGGGCCGCCGCGCGCGCCAAGGGTCTCGGCCGGCTTGACGTCGTCGCCCTTCGGCGCCTCGCCCGGCGGCTTCTCGGGGACCTTCTCATCGCCGGGCTTGTCGCTGGCCGGGGCCTGCTCCTCGGGCTTGACCTCGATGTAGGTCTCGGGCGTGCCGTCGCCGTCGTTGTCGCGGCCGATGCGTGTCAGGCGACCGCGATCGTAATATTCGAAGGTATCCATCCGCCCGCTGCCGGTCGTGTCGCGCTCCTTGCGGATCAGCACATTGTTGTCATAGTACTTCACGATCGAGGGTTTTCCCTCGAAATTCAGTGCCATGTCACGACGGTACAGGATCCCGCCCGCGTAGTGGTCGACGGCGTCGAAGCGCCCATCGAAGTCGAGGTCCATCTCCTCGCGCAGCACGAGCCCCTGCTCGTTGAAGTGGCGGCGCACGTCGATCTGGTCGTCGAAGTTCAGATCGATCTCCTGCCGCGCGAGCAGTCGCTCCTTGCGCGCAGGGTCGTTCGGCGCGGGGCGCAGCACATAGACGCGCAGGAGATCGGCCTTGCCGTCGCCGTTCAGATCGAAGCGCTCCGTCTCGGTCTCGCCCGACAGCTCGGTGCCGAGCAGCTGAGCCTCGGGGGCGACCTCCGGGCCCTTGCCCTTCGACGCGCAGCCGCTCGCGATGGCGCCAGGAGCGAGGAGGACGAGGGCAGCGCGTGTGGCGAAGCGGTGACGGGCGGTCGTGCACATGGCGGCAGCATCCTCGGGGGCGGGCCACAGGTCAAGGGCCACGGGCGTCGTCAGGGGACCGCGACGACCGTCACGAGGTAGCCCGAGTCCGACTGGAAGCGCTTCTGGAAGGCGGCGGCTTCGGCGGGCGTCTCAAAGCGCCCGACCTCAATCCGCCAGGCGGGTCCACCGGGTCCCTGCAACGCCCGGACGCGCACCGGAACCCCGTCGGGGGTCACCTTGGCGAGCGCGCCCTTCATCGCCACGGCGGAGGCCTCGCTGCTCACGGTCGCGATCGCGAGCGCGTGCGCCTTCGGAGGCGCCTCGGCCAGAGCGGGCGGCGCCGCAGCCTGCGCCGGGACCTGCCCGGGTGCGTTTGGCGCCGTCTCGGGAACCTGGTCCACGGGAAGGTGCCCGACGCCCGTCTCGCGCGCTTCCTGCAGCGCGCGGTGCGTCGCCATGCGCGCCAGCTCGGCCGGGGTTGAGCCGGCATCGCCCGCGGCGGCCACGGGGCGTCGACCCTCGAGTTGAAGGCGGGCCATGCTCGGAGCTGCTTCGGCGAGCGAGAGCTGGCGGTCGCGGGCGGCTGGCGTGACGGTCGGCTCGAGCGTCAGCTGAGGCGCGGCGGCCGTGTTCGCGGCGCTGTCCTTGCCGACCGCGAGGCCGATGGCGAACGCGAGGGCGCAGAAGACGAACATCGCGAGCAACAGCCCGGTGAGCTGCCAACGGTCGAGTTCCACCACCACGTCCGACGGGTCGTCAGGATCACGGCGCGACAGCAGTCCCAGGGAGCGCAGGCTTCGCATGGACAACCTCCCCGGACTGTGGTTGATGGGTTCCTCCGAGTTGCGGCCGCGGGTGGGTGTCGGGGAGGAAATACACGCGCGGCCGCAACTCGTCGGACTGGGCCCGCCCTTCGGGCCAGCGGCGTCGTCAGCTCAGCTGGCGGAAGGGCACCACCTCGGCAGGCCGAGGCGCGGGGGCTGGTTCGGACGGGGTACCATCGGGCCGGACTGACGGGCGACCGGCGCGATAGGCGCCCGCCCACGACTCGGCTCGGGCGAGGCGGTAGGGGTCGGCGCGGCGGGTCGTTGCGTCAGGTGGCATGGAGGGCTCCGTGCGGGGTGCGCAGGAGGCATCTCCCCTCGCGCCGCCCGACGTTATGCAGGCCTTTGGCGACCGTCAAAAAATGTGCCATGTCCCGCTGCGCACGATCTCCCGGCGTGGCTGGGGGGATCCGCGTGAAGTGTTGCAACGACAACGATTCCGGGAGTTTCATCATGCCGCACACCATCATCGCCACCGCCGAGGCCCCCGCCGCGATCGGCCCCTACGTCCAGGCCGTCCAGGTCGCGCGCCCGGGCGCCATGACCTTCTGCTCGGGTCAGATCCCGCTCGACCCCGCGACGGGCGAGCTCGTGGGGACTGGCGACGT
>SYAK01000295.1 GCA_005788935.1 Pseudomonadota bacterium | reverse complement strand
TCATCGTCAGCGAGGTCAGCGGGACGACACGCGACAGCATCGACACCCCGCTCGTCGTCACGCGGCCAGACGGCACGACGCAGCGCTACCTGCTGATCGACACGGCGGGTGTCAGGCGTCGCAAGTGGATCCGGACGAGCGTCGAGAAGATCAGCATCGTCCGCACCTTCAAGAGCATCGACCGCGCGCACGTCTGCCTGCTCGTCCTTGACGCGAGCGAGCCGATCTCCGACCAGGATGCGCGGCTTGCGGGCCTCATCAGCGACAAGGGGCGCGCCTGCGTCGTCCTGCTGAACAAGTGGGACGCCATCGCCGAGAAGGACAACAGCACCTTCGGCGCGGCAATCAAGCACGTCCATGACACCCTCGAGTTTATCAAGTGGGCGCCGATCACCACAATCTCGGGGCTCTCGGGTCAGCGGACGCAGAAGATCCTGCCGCTCGTGGATGCGGCCTACGCCAACTACAATCGTCGCGTCGGGACGGGCGAGCTGAACCGGGCGTTCGATGCGATCATCCACAAGCACCAGCCGCCGATCCACAAGGGGCGCCGGCTGCGCTTCTACTACGCGACGCAGGTGCGGACCGGCCCGCCGATCTTCGTGTTGTGGTGCAACGATCCCGAGGCGCTGCATTTCAGCTACAGACGGTTCCTCGTGAACCGTTTCCGCGAGTTCTGGGACCTCGAGGGGACGCCGATCCGCGTCATCGCGCGCCTTCGGAATCGCCGCAGCGCACCGCCCGAGGGGCTCTCGGCCAAGCGTCGCGAGCTCGCGGCCTCGCTCGCCCAGGGTCAGGACCTGTCGGCGGCCATCGACCAGGACCATGAGGGCGGCTTCGACTGGAAGGCGGTCGACTGGGACGATGAGGAGGCGGTCCGCGCGTTCCTCGGCGACGACGCCTTCGAGGCGGAGGACGGCGACGCCACGGGTGACGCCGACTTCGACGACGACGGCGGCGAGTGGGACGACCTCGAGGAAGGCTGAGCGTCCTGGACACGGGCGCTGGCCAAGGTTGCGGAGGGTGGCCCGCGCCGGACTTTGGCCTGGGTTCGCGCGTCAGGGTGCCGCGGTGGCGCGGTCGAGGCGCAAGGCCAGGTGCTGCCGGAAGGCGGGCGCGGTGACGGTCGCGAGGCCGTCGGGGCCGACGTTCAACTCGCGCGCGTCAGCCGGCACGGCGCGTTCCGGGGGCTCGCACGGGAAGGCCTCCGGGCAGGACCAGCCGACCGTCGGATCCAGCCAGCGGGCGACCCAGCGCCCGGGTTCGAGGCCTGCGAGCGTCACGGTCGACTCGGGCAGGACCCGATCGGCTGGTGCCCAGCGCTGATGCGCCGTGTCGCGCAGCCACGCGAGGGCCACGGTCGCGCCGACGAGGGTCTGGACGGTCAGCTCCGGGGTCGGTTCGCTCAGCGCCGCCACGAAGGCCTCGCGATCGAAGGCGACACCCGCCACCAGCGTCGCGAGCGGCGCAAGCAGCTGTTCGAGCGCCATCGGATGCGTGATGTCGTCCCACCACCAGCTCATCCCGCCGCCGAAGCCGCCTGCGAAGAGGCCGCCCCACAGGATGTCGGTGAAGGCGGTCTGCGTCGGGTCGGCGCTCAGCGTCTCGTCGGCGCTCACGGCGCTGACGCCCGCCTCCGCGACGAGGAGCGGCCGTTCAAAGGACGCGAGATACGGGGTCAGGCGGCTGATATCACGAGAAAAATCGAGCTGGAGCGCGCCGAGTCCGTAGAGGTGCAGCTGGGTGAGATCGATCTCTGGCAGGTCCCACAGCGGGGCGTGCCGCTCCGCGAGGCCTGCGACATCGTCGTCGAGCAGCGCGGCGAGGACCTCGAGCCCGCCGAGGCTTGTCGTGACGAGGCGATCGTGCGGGTCGAGCGCGCGCAGCTCGGCCCCCATCTCGCGATGCCACGCGACGACCTCGGGTGAGGTGGGCGCGTGCACGAGGTCGACCTCGTTCCAGAGCTCCCATGCGAGCAGGTTGTCGAGGTGCCCCCAGCGGGCCGTGATGTAGCGCAGGCGGCGCTTGAACAGGGCGCGCGCGGTCGCGTCTCCGAAGACCTGCTCGGGTGCCGCGAGGGGACCTCCGAGAGCTGCATTCCACGGGTTTCGCGCCCACTCGCTCGCGTGGACGGTCGAGAACGGGCCATGGTTCTGGAGCGTCAGCATGACCTGAACGCCGCGTCGGCGGGCCTCGGCGAGGACGGTGTCGAGGCGCCAGGCCCGATCGAGGCGATCGCCGTAGTCGCCTGGCCGGGCCGACAGGGTGCCGTCGGCCGCGCGCGTCGACCACTCCAGCCCGAAGGCCCAGCTCGGCATCCAGACACGGATGAAGTTGCCGCCGCTGCGCGACAGCGTCGCGAGCCAGTCATCGTAGGCGAAGCTGCCGCGCGCGTCGTGCCAGGCCATGTTTTCGCCGATCGCGACGAATGGCGCTCCATCCTCGTGTGCGAGCTGCCGGCGATCATGCGGGCTGGTCCGGACGAGGCCATGGGTGTTGGCGTCGGGTGTCGGCGTGAACGTCATCTCGGGCGAGGTCTCGACGCCGTCCGGGGTGGTCGCGCGCCACGACCAGCGCCAGACGCCAGCGGCCGCGTCCATCGGCGGGCGGAAGCGGACGCGCCAGACCCGGTCGCCGACGGGCGTCAGGCGCTCTCGCGGCGGGGTCTCGTCCGAGTCCAGCGCTCGGCTGAAGTCCTGGAACGCGAAGGCTGGCACCGAGAAGGTCGCGCCGTCGGGTCCCGTGAAGGTCGCGTCGATCGCGATGATACCGGGATCGAAGGGGTTTTCCTCGGTGACCGGTCGGTCGAGCGTCGCTTCGAAGGTCTGCCAGTGGGTGCGGGCGATGGGGGCAGCCAGCTCGGACAGGTCGGAGGTCGCGGCGTCCCCGGCGGCGTCGAGCGGCGTGGGGCCGTCTGCGTCGCCATCACGCCCGTCATCGTTTGCGCCACCGCAGCCAAAGAGCCCGGCGGCGATGAAGGCCCCCAGGAACGGCCACGTGCAGCGTACGGCAGGCGAAAGACCCGCGGGCTGCCGGTACGCAACGGGTTGCGGTTCAGGTCGGAGCGCGAGGGCACGGGCGACGGGGCAGGAGAGGTCCATTCCGCGAGCTTGCCGTCCTGCGCGGCGTCCGGGAAGGGCGAAACGCCCCGTGTCAGAGCGAGATGTTCGAGACGCGCCACGCGCCGCCCGCCGCGGGGTCGCGGGTCAGGACGAGCGGGACGGGCATGCGGTCGTCGACCGTCTTGACGAAGAGCCGGATCTCCTTCTCGTGGCCGCGCGGCTCGAGCGGGTCCGTGTACGCGATGCGGAAGCTCGCGGGTGTCCCGTCAGGCAGGTAGATCTTCGCGTTGCGGCGCAACCGTGTCCACGCAAACCCCTTGAAGTGGTCGAGCGCGCGCGGGCCGACGAGCTGTGACGAGTGAAAGAGGCGCATGAGGATCGCCCAGGTGTCCTCGGCCTTCGGCTCGAGGGCCGCCTCGAACAGGCGCTCGACAATCGCGTGGATCGGGGCATCCGGGCCCGGGACCGGCGGACCGTCGCCCTCGCTCAGACTCCAGCGGGCAGGCTCTGCGGGTGCGGGCGCTGGTGCCGGTTCGGCCGGGAGGGGGGCCGCTGCGGCGCGCACGGCGGGAGTCCCGGGTGGCGCCACGCGAATGCGCGGCGGCTCGTTCGGCGCGATCGGCTCGAGGGGGGCGGCTGGCTCGGGTGTTGCGACCGGCGCAACGGCGGGGCGGGTCCCCTCGACGGCGATGAGCACGCGCGCGAGCAGCGCCTCCATGCGGTCGAGGCGCGCGATCAGCGCCTGCGTCTCGGTCGAGGTCGTCATGATCATTACTCCGTGTCTCGGGCGGGTCTCGGGCGACGACCTCGGGGTGTGGTCGTGCGAACGCCGGGGCCGCGTCCGGAGGTCTGGACGCATCGACACCCGTCACGTGGCCGACTCTAGCCCGAGACCTGTCAGCGGGGCAACCGGCCCGACACGCACCGCTCTGACGGGCGCCCCAACCGCGGCGGTCCTTCCGCACGTCACACCGCCCGGCGATGACTTCCGCCGAGCTCCCGCAGCGTCGAGGTTGACGCGTGCACCAGCCGCCCGCTAGGTTCCGGGGCCCTCTCGCCGGAAGCTGCCCACGTGACACGCCGCGGTCCCCGCCTGCCTCGCCTCGAGCGGCTGCTCCTCGCTCTCGCCGCCGCCACGGCTGCGTCCGCGTGCGGCTCCAGCGGGCCCCCGCTCCCGCCCGACGCCACCGATCCGTCGCGCATCGCCTACTACCGGGGGATGGAGCGACTCGTGGCGGGCGACTACCTCCGCGCCTCCGAGATCTTCCAAACCCTCTCGGCCGCTCCGCGTCACGTTCGTCACGCGACGCTCGCGCGGCTCCGTCACGGGGACGCGCTCTTCCTCGAGGGGCGCTACGCCGAGGCGACCGAGATCTATCGGGCCTTCGTCAACCAGCACCGCGGGGACCCGAACCTCGCGTATGCCCGGTTCCGCATCGCCGCGGGCTACTTCCGGCGACTGCCGACCGAGTGGTTCCTGTCGCCGCCCGCGCACGAGATGGATCTGACGCTCACGCAGCAGACGGAGACCGAGCTGACGGGCTTCCTGACGCTCTTTCCGACCAGTCCGTACGCGGCCGAGGTGCGCACGATGCTGACCGCGACGCGTCGGCTGCTGCTGAATCACGAGCTCTACGCGGCCCAGTTCTACGCGGGCAAGGCCGCGTGGTCGGGTGTCGCCGCGCGGCTGCTCGGGGCGTTCGAGCGCTACCCTGAGCTCGTCGACGAGCCAGC
This sequence comes from Pseudomonadota bacterium, assembly GCA_005788935.1. The sequence goes on along the minus strand of SYAK01000295.1, from coordinate 5,281 downwards.
TGGGTGGCGCCTCGTCGAGGCTGCGGAGCGCATCGGGTCGCCCGCTCAGAGCGTCAAGGCGCTCGCGAAGGTGCTTGAGCGCTTTCCGGAGTCGCCCCGCCGCTCCGAGCTCGAGCGCCGTCTTGTCGCGGCGCAGGCGGCGCTCAAGGCGGCCGAGACGTCACCGCCTCCCGAAACGGATGACACGGTTCCGGATTTGCTTGACGCCCCGCCCGATTTCAGGCTGAAGCTTCCGGACTCCGTCGCGCCCGAGGGCGAGCCGGAGGGCGAAGATGGCGACGAGGACGACGCCGACGCCGCGGGAGACACGGACGACGACGAAGGTGAGGGCGACGAGGCCGAGGAGGACGACTCCGAGGACGACGCACCTGCCCCGCGCCTCCGCCCGCCGTCTGTACCGCGCCTCGCCCCCTGACACGCGGTCAGCGATCACGTCCACCCTGTGCCGGGCGCGGAACGCCCGCCGATATGGAGGCCATCATGAAGCTTTCGCCGAAGCAGCTCGTCGTCAAGACCTTTGGAACCAAGCAGGATCTCGTCAACGCCATCCTCCCGCTTGTCGGGGGTGGGGACAGCGTCCGTTCGCGCCTCATGGGCGCCACCAACGCCAAGCTTCTCCGCATCCACGAGGTTGCGAAGTCCGTGAAGGACAAGTTCGGCGGCAAGGGCGGCCTCATCGACGCGATCGCCAAGCTGCAGTTCGCGGGCAAGGCCCCGAACGCGGGCTGGCGCGAGAAGATGGAGGGGTTCACGGTCAAGCGTCTCGCCGACAAGTTCCGCCAGCTCGGCGGGACGTGAGCGCGCTGGCGCGGTGAACGCCGCGCCGTGCCAGTCCCGAGCCAAGGCCCCCGTTGACAGCGGGGGCCTTTTCTGTTTGGATGACCGCTCCGCTCCGTGTCGGCCCCAGCGAATCATCGCGGGTTCCCGCCGGACCGCGTCGCGCAGGAAAGACACCCCGATATGCCAGTGACCTGTCCCGTGATCCCCTCGAGCTTCGGCCCCGCCCCTCGCATGCCAGTGGCGGCGACGGTCGGCCGCGTCTCGCGTGTGTTCGCGCGGCCGGGTCCGGGCGCGGGCCTGGCCAGGACGCCAGCCTCTGGGTGTGCGAAGGAGCCTCCATGCAGCCGACCTTCAAGATTGGGGACATGGCCGTGTACCGAAAGCACGGCGTGGCGGTCATCAAGAGCATCGAGCCCGTCGAGCTCTACGGTTCGCCGCAAAACGTCTATGTCCTCGAGGTCCTCGACTCCAAGCGCCCGATGCCCGAGCGCCTGCGGATCCCTGTCGAGAAGGTGAACTCCGTCGGCCTCCGTCGCCTCATCAGCGAGGAGGAGGTCGAGGAGGTCTACGACATCCTGCGCGAGCGGCCGACCAAGTTCGACCAGCAGACGTGGAATCGACGCCAGCGGAAGTACAAGGAAAAGCTGAACACGGGGTCGATCTACGATCTCGGCGAGATTATTCGTGATCTTTTTCTGCTGCGTTTCACGAAGCCGCTGTCGTACGGCGAGAAGCTGATGCTCGACGAGGCGCAGGAGCTGCTCGTCCGCGAGCTGTCGATCGTGCTCGCGCAGGACAAGGTCGAGGTCGAGGCGGCCATCGAGGCGATCTTCGCGGATGCGGCGCCGCCGCCACCCCCCGAGCCCGCACCCGAGCCCGAGCCCGAGCTCGAGGCTGCACCGAGGACGGCGCGCAACCCGAAGTCGCGCACCACCACCTCACGCAGCCGCGCCTCCTGAGGCGGTCACCCCTAGGCCGCGCCCAGCGCTCGCCAGTGGGGCCCCGAGCGTCGTCCGGGTGCGTGCCCCTCGGTGCGTTTCAGCGTCGCGCGCAGAGGGCCTCGAGGGTCGCCTCGTAGAACCGCGTGGCGGCTGCGAGCTGTTCCACCTCAATCGCTTCTCGGTCATGGTAGAGCGCGTCGATCGGGCCCGTCGGGCCAAAGACCAGCGCCTCGACGCCAAGTTGGGTGAAGAGGCCGGCGTCGGTCGAGGCGAGCCCTCGCTCGAAGGTCGTCGGCAGGCCCGCGGCCTGGGACGCGGCGACCGCGATGGCGTGCAGTGGCGCCCCCGGTATCGGGCCTTGCCAGGCAGGGCGCGCAGACAGGAGGTCGAGGTCGAGGTCAAGCTCGTCATCGCTGGCGATCGCGGCCATGGCGGCCTCGGTGAAGCGATCCATCAGGGCGTCCGCGTCCGCGCCGGGTCCGGTCCAGATCGCGATGAGCCCATGGAGGCCGTCGCGCTCCGAGGCGAGGCGGCCCGTGGTGATCGCGTCCGAGCCCGTGAGCGGTCCCGCACGGGAGGCCACTGGCCTGACGAGCCCCGGAGCGGCGGCGATGGCGGCCACACCAGCGTCACGCGCCGCGAGCCATCCCGCGAGCACCGCATCGATTGGAAGTGGCACGACGGCCCCGTCCGGGATCGCGGTCACGACGAGGCCGGGGGCGACGCTGTCGAGGATCGGCGGCTCCGGATCCAGGGTCGCGACCTGCAGCGTCGCATGGGCTGGCCGGCGGCAGCCCGTCTCACCGGCCTCGATCGCGAGCACCCGGATCTCTCCGCGGGCCCGCATCGCGTCGAGGGCCATGCGCGCGAGTTCGAGCGCGTCCGGGCCGGGGCGGCCGAGGTTGACGTGCCCGGAGGTCTCCGTGAGGAGGAGCTGCCAGAAGCCGCCGTGCGGCGGCATGCGTCGGTGACGCGTGCGGCGGGTGACACGGAGCTGCAGCAGCAGACAGCCGGGATGACTCGACCAGAGGTGGCCACCCGTCGGGCCGTGAACGAGGGCGGTCCCGGTCGCGCGCGCGGTGCCGTCGGGGAACAGGAGCGGCGCCCCCGAGCCGAGGCCCTCCTCACCCGACAGCGCGGCGATATGGATCGGACGGGCGAGGCGGGCGGCGGGGATGCGCGAGGCCGCAAGGATCTTCGCCATCAGGTCGACGCGACCGCTCTGGGCACCGAACGCTGAAAGCCGGTCCGGGCCTGGCAGGCGGCGAGGCACAACCGGGTTGCCGTCGAGCCCGGGCCACAGGGCGGGCACGGGCGGGGCCCCGAGGCCGGTCTGCGCCACGAGCCACACGGGGGCTGCCTCGGCAGGCCCCTTGCGCCCGATGAGGTTGATGCGGTCGCCGCCCGGACCGGTCGAGAGCTGCTCAAAGATGTGAAAGTCCCCGAAATAAAGCCGATCCATGATGGCGGTGATGGACGCGGCGTTGATCGTGCGGTGGCGATCCGGGTTCGGATCCCCGCGCCCAAGGAGGTCGAGGACACAGCTGACGAGGTGTGGCGTGGTCATGGCGGCTCAGCCCGGCGTGGGGCGTGACAGGGCAGGTGGGGCAGACTACATGATGGCGGCGGGGCGACAAAGCACGTCGCGCCGAATCGCACGGGAGGCGGTGGGCATGCGGGTTCTGGTGCAGCGGGTGGCATGGGCGCGGGTCGTCGTGGGCGACACGGAGGTCGGGGCGATCGGACGCGGGCTGCTGGCGTTTGTCGGCTGCACGGAAGGCGATGACGTCGCCGCGGCGTGGTTCCTCGCGGAGAAGACCGTGGGGTTGCGGGTCTTCGAGGACGAATCTGGTCGGATGAACCGCGCGCTGGGCGATGTTGGCGGCGGCCTGCTGGTGGTCAGCCAGTTCACCCTTTACGGAGACTGCGCGCGGGGACGGCGACCGTCCTTCATCCGCGCGTTGGCGCCCGAGCCCGCCGAGCAGCTCATCGCGGCCTTTGTGGACCACGCGCGGACGCTGACCCCGATCGTCGCCACCGGACGCTTCCGAAGCCACATGGAGGTGTCGCTGCTGAACGATGGGCCCGTGACCCTGATGCTCGAGCATCCAGGCCCGACCTGAGCCTCGACGGGCGATCTCGCGGGACGGAGAGGCCTGTCGGGGCCCGACTTGGAGCCCGGCGCGAGGCGTGCTACCGTCCGCCTTCAAGGCGAGACAGGCGCGCGGGAACAGGGAGGCGGCGATGACAGGTGAAGCACAGGACGGCGGGACCGGGCAGGGCTCCGCGACGGAGCCCGTCGAGGCCGCGGCGGTCGTGGGTGAAGCGGCGCCGGCTGGTGACGCGCCGACCGAGCCAGCGGTCGCCGAGGCGGCGCCGCTGTCCGACCTCGTGCGAGACGCCTTTGCGGTTTATCTCGATAAAAGTGGGGCACGGGCGGAATATGGGGACCACGTCAACGTGGACCTCGCGTTCCTGAAGGCGCACGGCGTCCCGATGGTCGCGACCCTGTTCCGCGAGCTCGCGACCCGCCTCGTGCCGCAGGACCTGAAGCTCGACGTGCCGCTCGTGCCGCGGCCCCTAGCGCCTGACACGGCGGCTCCTCCCCCCGAGGGCGCCGCGCGTCCGGTCTCCGTGAACCTCGATCTCGGCGGGATCATCGGCCGCATGTTTGCGCCGAAGCCGCCCGAGCCGCCCAAGGGCCCCTGAATCGGGTGGAGTCCGCGTCGTGTTCGGCTCTCGGCGCGCGTCTCGCTGACGCGAGGCCTGCAGTGAACTGTCGGGGTAGCCCCGGTCAGGGCTCCTCGCGGTCGAAGACGCGGCGCCACCAGCTCTTCGGCCGCTCGCGCGCGGCCCCTTGTCCGCTGTCCTCGAGCAGCAGGCGGATTTTGCGGATATAGTCCTCGACGCGCTCGAGCCGCTCGACGCCGAGCTGGTACTCGCGGTCGCCGCTGCGGGCCACCGGGCCGAGGGCGGTCGCGATGAGGACCGCCTCGGAGGCGAGGGCGCCGAGTGTCGACTCGGCATCGTCAGGGCGGGCGGCGCCGCGCAGGACGTCGCGCTCGACCACCGAGAGCGCCGCGAAGGCGGCCTCATAGAACGCGAGCGCGTGCCCCGGCGTCAGCAGGTGCGGTGCGGTCGCGGCTCGCGCGACGGGGCGCACGACCTCTGGCAGGGCGCTCGAGGGGGCGGACGAAAGTGGGCGCGGTCCCTCCCGGGCCCCTTCAGGAGGGCGTGGCGGCGGACCTGGCAGAGGCTGCGAGGCGGCACCTGCAGGGTCTGGCAGGCGCGCAGGCGGAGGCCCTTCAGGGGGACGGGCGGCCTCGGGCGGCCGGACTGTCGGCTCGGCGATGCGAGGAGCTGGCTCGTTCGACGCCGGCTGGCTCGTCCGCAGCCGGTCGGCGGGCGGACGGATGTCCTCGGTCCTCGGTCGCTCGGCGGGTGGACGCGCCTCCTCGGTCCGAGGCCGCGTGCGCGGCGCGGACTCGGGTGGCCGGGGCGCGAGCGGGGGCAGCGAGCGCGAGACCGGGCGCACGGTTCGCTCGGGCAGCTCGGGCGCG
>SYAK01000294.1 GCA_005788935.1 Pseudomonadota bacterium | reverse complement strand
CTCGCGGGGCTGGCTGGCCTCTGGCTTGACGCGCGCCGCGCGCAGGGCGACGCGATCAATGCCGCCCTGGCCGCGTGGACCGGCGCACGCGAGCGTGACGACGTGATCGACGCGCTCGGTTCCGTTGGCGTCGGCTGCTCTGCAGTCGCAAGCTTCGAGGACATGATGGCCTCCGAATGGAAGATGCGCCGCGGGCTCGTCCGCGAAGTGGAGCATCCCTACCTCGGCAAGCGTGAGATCTTCGTCGTGCCCTGGCGCTTTGACGGCAGCACCGCCGGGGTCGCGGCGCGCGCTCCGCTCATGGGCGAGCACAGCGACGCCGAATTCCCGCCTGACGCGGCCCTGCCGGAACTGCTCGCCTGGCTTTCGACCGCTCACCCCGAGATCCGTGTCCTCGAGAAGTCGGGCAGCCGGCTTTGCAAGGCGATCGACCGGGCCCTGCGCGTGGTGACATTCGGGCGGCAGGACCGATTCCTGACGGATTTCACGACGACGCTCGGCGCGCGTATCTACGTGCCAGACGGTTGGGAGCGGACGCTCGCGGTCGAGCGGTACTGCATCCTCCGGCATGAGCTGGTCCACGTGGCCCAATTCCGCCGCTGGACACTGCCCGGTATGGCCATCTGTTACCTTCTGTTTCCGCTGCCATTCCTGTTCGCGGCGGCCCGAGCCGGTTGGGAGCTCGAGGCCTATCGCGAGAGCCTGCGCGCGATGCATGCGGTGGGCCTTCTTCGACCAGAACGCAGCGCGCAGATCGTCGCGTGGATGGTCGAACGGTTCACAGGCCCAGACTACGCCTGGATGTGGGTGGCAGGCAGCATGATCCGCGAGGCCCTCACACGGACCGTGTCAGAGCTCCACGGAGCTGCGGATGGCCGATGAAGGGCTCCCGTTCGGGCGTTATCGCCTCCTCGGCCGCCTCGGGCGTGGTGGGATGGGCGAGATCTGGCTCGCGGAGTCACGTGGGGTCGGCGATTTCCGCAAGCAGGTGGTCCTGAAGCGCGTCGCGCCAGAGCTCGCGCGCCGACCGGAGTTCCGGGAACGCTTCCTTGCGGAAGGCGAGCTCGCGGTCTCGCTCAGCCACCCGAACATTGTCCAGGTGTTCGAGCTCGGAGAGGAGGGGGACGAACCGTTTCTGACGATGGAACATGTGGACGGCTGGGACCTCGCCGACGTCCTCGCGGCGCTGGCGCACGACGGATCGCGCATGCCGCTCCCGCTCGCGCTGCGCGTCCTGACCGCGCTCGCGGAGGCGTTGGGGTACGCGCATCGCCGTGGCGTCGTGCATCGCGACGTGAGCCCGGGCAACGTGATGCTCGACCGCCACGGCGCCGTCAAGCTGGTGGATTTCGGCGTGGCCGCTCTCGCTGGCGCGGCCGGGAGCGGCCTCAAGGAGGACTGGGCGCCCCCTGAACAGCTCGCGGGGGACCCAGCCTCGACAGGTTCGGACGTCTTCTCGCTCGGAGTCGTCGCGTGGACACTCATCGCGGGGACGCATCCCTATCGCGCGGGCGCGGCTGGCGAGACAAGCCGGCGACGGGCGTCACCTGAGCTCTGGTCGGGAATGCTGCCGACCGGATGGGAGTCGGCGCTGCGGGCCATGACAGCCCTTCAGCCGGCTCACCGCACGAGCGACGGCGACGCGGCGGCGCGCATCTTTCGCGAGCTCGCGGTGTCCACGGGCCCGTTATCCGGCCCCGAGGAGCTTGGCGCATGGGTGGAGTCCCAGATGCCCCGCGCTCGCGTGCCGGACGCCGACTTCGACACCCTGCTGATCGGTGGCCTGGCACGGAAGGGTGGCCCGGCCCTTCCCGAGCGTACGTTGACCCGTGCGCCGAGCGGCGCGAGCAGCTCGGGCGGGGTGAGCCTGGCGACGAAGGAGCAATTCGAGCCCCCACCTGACGACCAGACCCCACGCCGTCCGTGGCGCTGGATCACGCTCGGGCTCGCGGGAGCCACGTTCCTCGCGCTGGTCTGGTGCAACAGTGGGGCGGCACCCACGGCAGCCCAGTCCTCGGGGGTTCCTGCCGTCGCACTCTCGGCGTTTCCCTTTGTCGGTGCCTCCTGGCTGCAAACGCTACCACGGGAGGCGGCCGCGCCAGGTCCAGCTTCACCCGAACCACCCGCCACAGCCCCGCACCGACCGTCCACCGTGGAGCCGGGACCCGAGGTCGGCCGGGCTCTGCCTGCGGACACACCGGCGCCACCGAGCGGGCCACGGCGGGGGCTAGCGAGCACCATCCCGCGGCGCATAGCCCCGCTCGCCACGGTGCGCCTCCGCATCTTGCCCGCGACCGCACGACTGCTCGTGGACGGGCGGCCGACGCACCGGTCGGACGGGGTGGTGGAGCTGCGGCTGTCGCCCGGCTCGCACCAGCTGACCCTTGAGGCCCCGAGTGGCGCGCGCCTCGAGCGCGAGGTCCACCTCTCGCCAGGCGAGGTCGTCAACCTCCGGACCCTGGAGGTCGGCCCGTGAGGGGGTGGTGGATCGCAACGGTCACGCTTGGCGGGTGCAGCGGGCCCGCCACCCCCGAGCGGTCTCCGCCCGTCAGCGCCGCGAGCGGCGTCCGACTCGAAGCGCCGCTCGGAGGCGTCAGCATCCGCACGCCTGCAGGCTGGGTGGGCTCCGAGTCGGGCACACAAGGCCGCTGGGCGGCTGACTTTGGGCCTGCGTCAGGCTCCTGCCAGGGCCACGTACAAGTCGAGCCCGCGGCGGCAGAGGATCCCGCTCGCGCGGCCCATGAAGCTCGCCGCCTCGTCTGTGCCGCAGACAGCTGCGAAGTGCACCAGGACGAGCCGGTCCTGTACAACCGCAAGTCCGGGTGGCGGTGGGAGATTCGCCACGACGCCCGCCGCATCATGACCCGATACACCGCAGTCGTGCGGGTCGAACCCCAGACCGGACAGCGGTGGTCCATCTCCGTCAAGGCCTCAAGTCGCGACGACGACTACGTGACGCAGCGCAGATGCCTCGACCAGATCACCGCAGCCGTCTCGGTCGCCAGCGGGGGTGATGCGGGGCGACAGGGACGCGAGGACCCCGTGCCCCGTCGGGGCCCTCAGTCCTCACCCCGCTGAACCCCGGACGCGAGCATGCGTTTGCGCAGCCGATCGAGGTCCTCGAGGCTGTTGAACTGAATCTGGACCCGCCCACGGCGCCCGCGCGCCTGAATGGTCACGACATGACCGAGCGCCTGCTTCAAGTCGTTGGCCATCGCATCGTAGAAGGGCTGAAGGGGATGACTTCGGTCGGCAGGCGCCCCAGCCGGGTTCTCCTCGGCGAGCAAGGACAACTGCGGATCGGGCGGGCGCTTGTCGCGGGCCCAGTCCTCGGCCTCCCGCACAGACATCCCCTTGGCGAGGATCTCCTCCGCGAGCGTATCCCGCTCCTCCGGGGCCTCGACGGACAACAGCGCCCGCGCATGCCCGGCGGAGAGTCGACCCTCGACGATGAGGCTCTGGTGATGACCGTCGAGTTTGAGGAGTCGAAGGGCGTTTGCGATCGTGGAGCGGTTCTTCCCGACGCGATCGGCCACCTCTGCGGGCGTGTAGTCCTGGACGTCGATGAGACGCTGGTAGGCGAGAGCCTCCTCGAT
>SYAK01000293.1 GCA_005788935.1 Pseudomonadota bacterium | reverse complement strand
GGTCCCTTACATGGTCCGCATCGAGCCCGGGACCTTCCTGATGGGCTCGCCCACCTCGAAGAAGTCGACGACCTTGACGCGCGCGTTTGGCCTCGGCGAGACCGAGGTCACACAAGGCCAGTGGAAGGCGCTCAGCGCGGGCCCTAACCCATCCATGAACAAGGCTTGTGGAGACAGCTGTCCGGTCGAGCGCATGACATGGTGGAGCGCCATCGCCTACACCAACGCGCTGAGTGCGGCCTTCGGTCTCGCGCCCTGCTACACGCTCCCGACCACCAAGCCGGATGGCACCCCATGCAGCGGGGACTGGCCATCCGGCACGCTCGACTGCGGCAAGCAGAACCCGACCATCAACGCAGCCGTCATCTATGCCTGCGAGGGATATCGCCTACCCACCGAGGCCGAGTGGGAATACGCAGCTCGAGCAGGGACGACAACAACGAACTGGCATGGGGACTATGCCTACGGAAATTTGGATTGCGCGACGCCACAACCGAGCATCGACCCGAATGACTGGTGGTGTCGGAACGCCAGCGAAATCAGCGGAGTCAAGCAGAAGGCGCCTAACCCGTGGTGGATCTTCGACATGCTCGGTAACGTACGAGAGTGGAGCTGGGACGCGAGCGGCTCCTTTCCGGGCGGAACCGACCCTCAGCAGACCATGCTCGACACGAACGGAAACCGCACGGTCCGAGGAGGAAGCTTCTTGTCCGGCGACCGCATGTTCGTCGCATCTCATGGCCGCCAGGGCCAGGTCGCGCACCAGGGGCTCAGCTCGATCGGGTTCCGGGTTGCCAGGACCCTGTCCGGTCTCCAGTAGCGACGCGCTGCGTCAGGAATCTTGAGGCCCGCAGGACGGCCTTCTCGATCCCTGCCACTCCCGCTGACGGGTGTCCTTCGGGGAGCGTGTCTGACACGAGGGCGTGTCCGTCCAGGGGGTCGTCGTGGGGGTCGTGTCCGAATTCATGAACGTGCTGGCCTGAGTCGTCAGGGCGCCACCTCGAAGGCGCGCACGCTCCCGCCGCTCGCGAGCGCCGGTCAGGCCCTGAGCGCGGCGTCGAGCACCGCGACGGGCCATACGGGCCGGGTAAACCAGGCGGAGCGCCGCAGGTCGCCGCCCTTGGCCTCCCCCGTCAGCTGCGTTCTGGCGCGTGATGACGCCCGTGCGAGGCCGTTCTGCAGCGCTGGCACCCTGGCTGCGCCGTGGGCCGGGTCGGCCACGAAGGCGGCGACGGGCGACCATCTGCATCACGTCCGGGCGCGCGCCGCGACAAGCGAGGCGTCACGGGATCCGGCTGGACCGTCCCTCCCGCGATCGTGACTTGCGCCCCCGTCGTCGTCGCCCGGATGATCGCACGGATCCGGCCGGGGCCACGGTCTGAAGCCAGGCCATGGCCAGCGGGCGGCGACCTTCTGCGTGCCTGCCACGCATGGCGCCCTGGCGCGACGGGCCGGTGCCCCTTCGGCTCGCGCAGGCGGACGCGGGCGGCGTGGCGATGGCCGACCGGACGCTCGCTCGGTGCCGGAGACGACCGAGGGACGCGCGCGTTACGTCCGTACGATGGCGTGATCGCCCATCCCTGGGACAGGACGCGATCGCCCGGATGGGCAAAAACCGAGCATCTGCTCGGCGGTTGCTCGCGTCGTCCGCGGCGACGTGCTAGGCTCGCGCCATGATTCCAGAGCTGACCCGCCTGCTTCATGCACCTGTCCGACACCTCGCCCGCCGCGGCTTCCTCGCCTGCGCCGAGGCCGTGTTCCCCGAGGGCCACGGCGACCGCCCGGACTGGCGCGCGGCCGAGCTCGACACGCGCTTCGACGCGTGGCTCGACGCGCTGCCGCCCGAGACGCGCCGGCTGATGGAGGCCGTCTTCACGACGATCGAGCTCGGCGGCGGGCTGCTTGGCGCCCGCCCAGGCGCGTTCTCGGCGCTGTCGGTCCGGCGCCGCACCGACCTCATCAGCCACTGGCGCGCGTCGCACTTCGTGCCGCTGCGCTTCCTCGGGGACGCCATCAAGTCCGCGACCGCGATGCTCTACATGTCGCACCCGACGGTCCTGCGCCACGTCGGCGCCCGCAGCGCCTGCGACCACCCGGAGAACGCACGCGCTGGCATCACGCGCGTGCCATTCCCACGCTTCCAGACGCGCGAAACCCCTGCCGGAGGTGCCCCATGATCCTCGGCCTTGACCGCCTCCGCGGCGGCTTCGACATGACCGCAGACGCTGTCGTCATCGGCTCGGGCCCAGGCGGCGCCGTCGCGGCCGACAACCTGCAGGCCTCGGGCATGAAGACGATCATCGTCGAGGCCGGGCCCGAGGTCCGCGCTTCGGAGATGACGCGCGACGCCCCGTGGTTTCTGGCAAAATATTACTGGGAAGGCGGACTCCGGATGGTCGCGGGCAACGCGCCGAACCCGGCCATGAGGGGGCGGTGCCTCGGCGGCTCGTCGGTCGTCAACTCGGCCATCATGCTGAAGCTGCCCGACTGGGTGCGGCAGGAGTGGGCGCGCGGGGACCACCTCTGGACGACGCTCTACGACCCGGGCTTCGACCGCGCCTTCGAGCGCGTCTTCGCCCGCACGAAGACGGCCCCGACCCCGCTCGACGTGCAGGGCGGGCGCAACCTGAAGGTCCGTGACGCGCTCGTCGCGATGGGCAACCCGGGCGGCCCGCTGCCCCGCGCGGTCGAAGGCTGCGGCGGGTGCGCCGACTGCATCACGGGCTGCCACCACGGCGCCAAGCAGTCGATGGACCGCAGCTATCTCCCGGCCTTCGTCGCGAACGGCGGCACGGTCTGCACCTGCAGCGTCGTCGACCGCGTCCTCGTCGAGCGCGGACGGGCGGTCGGCGTCGAGGGGCGGGTCGTCGACATCGACGGCTGGCGCGACGTGGGGCGCTTCCGCATCCGGGCCCCGCGCGTCGTCATGGCGGCGGGCGTCGCCCACACGCCGACCATCCTGCTGAAGAGCGGCCTCGACGGCGGTCGCAAGGTCGGTCGCTCGCTCTACGTCCACCTGTCGTCGGGCCTCTCGGGCGTCTTCGACGAGGTCATCGACCCGTGGATCGGCGCGACCCAGGGCTGGGGCGCCATCTCGAACGCCATCAAGGGCTTGAAGTACGAGGCGCTGTGGGCCGCGACGAGCCTCATCTCGGTCAACTGGGGCGG
>SYAK01000292.1 GCA_005788935.1 Pseudomonadota bacterium | reverse complement strand
TTCACGCGCCTCACCGACATGGGCGTCGAGCCCTTCCTGACAGCCTCGTCGGTCAACGCCATCCTCGCCCAGCGCCTCGTCCGCAAGCTCTGCAAGAGCTGCAAGGTCCCCTACGTGCCGCTGACCGACGAGCTCGTCCGCATCGGCTTCAAGGACCCTGACAAGACCCGCGCCGAAGGCACCTTCTTCAAGGCCGTCGGCTGCGCCGAGTGCTACCAGACGGGCTACCGCAGCCGGATGGGCATCCACGAGCTCATGATCGTCACCGACGACGTCCGCTCGCTCGTCATGCAGAACGCCGCCGCCAACCTCCTGAAGAAGGCGGCGGTCGCGGGCGGCATGAAGACGCTGCGCGACGACGGCGCACTGAAGGCCATGGCGGGCCACACCTCGCTCGACGAGGTGATGCGCGTGACCGCCGAGGATCGCTGACGATCGCTGACGATCGCTGCGTCAGCTGTCGCGCTGACACATGCATCACATGACCGACAACCTGTTTTTTCGCGGTTGAACATCCATGCCGATCTACGAGTACAAAGGCCTGAACGCAAAAGGGAAGCCGGTCAACGGCGTCCTCGACGCCGACAGTCCGCGGTCGCTGAAGGAGCGCCTCCTCAAGGAGGGCGTCTTCATCTCCGAGTACATCGAGTCGCGCGGCGGGGCCGAGACGCGGCGCGCCGGTCAACAGCAGGCCGGCTCGCGCGAGGTCAAGTTCGGGGCCGCCTTCCAGCGAGTGTCACTGCTCGAGCTCGCGGAGGTCACGCGCCAGCTCTCGACCCTCGTCAAGAGCGGCATCCCGCTCGTCGAGGCGGTCGGGGCCTGCGCTGAGCAGCTCGAAAACGAGCTGCTGAAGAAGGTCCTGTCCGAGATCAAGCGCGCGGTCTCCGAAGGCTCGACGCTCGCGCAGGCGATGCGCAAGCACCCGAAGATCTTCTCGGAGATGTACGTCAACATGGTCGGCTCGGGCGAGACCTCGGGCACCCTCGACGTGGTCTTCGAACGCCTCGCCTCGGTCACCGAGTCCCAGGTCCGCCTGCGCTCGAAGCTCACGAGCGCCCTGATGTATCCCGCCATCATGATGGTGCTCGGGTTCGGGATCGTCATGCTGATGATGGTCTTCGTCATCCCGCAGATGAAGGACCTCTTCGACCGGATGGGCGCGGACCTGCCGCTGCTGACACGCATGCTCATCGGCACCTCGGACTTCGTCGCGGCGGCCTGGCCATTCCTGCTGCTCGCAATGGGCGGCATGTATTACTGGTTCACGAAGTGGAAGGCCTCCGAGGCCGGTCGCCCGGTGTATGACCGCGCCCTGCTGAAGCTGCCGTATTTCGGCACGATCATCCGCAAGATGGCGGTCGCCCGCTTCGCGCGGACGCTGTCGACGCTCATGAACGCGGGCGTGCCGATCCTCGGAGCGCTTGGCATCGTGCAGTCGGTCGTCGGCAACGTCATCTTCGGGTCGGTCGTCGAGACCGCCCGCGACGCGGTCAAGGAGGGCAAGCCGATCGCCGACGCCCTCCGGAAATCCGGCGAGTTCCCGCCAATGGTCTGTCACATGATCGGCGTCGGCGAGCGCTCGGGGCAGATCGAGGACATGCTCGGCAACGTCGCGGACTCCTACGAGATGCAGGTCGAACAGAGCGTCATGCGACTGACGACCCTGCTCGAGCCCGCGATGATCGTCATGATGGGCCTCATCGTCGGCGGCATGGTCTTTGCCATCATCATGCCGATGCTCGAGCTGAACCAGCACGCGGTGGGGCGCTGATGGGCTCTGGTCTCCCGCGCCGCGACGTCGGCATCATCATCGCGGTGGCCTCCCTCCTCGCGGGCGGCATCGTGGCCGCGGCCATGGTCCTGCCTGGTCCGGAGTCTCGCCCCCGCGCGGCCGACGACGGCTGGCTCGAGGATCGCGACGCCGCCTCGGTCCCGCCGGCCGTCGCCGACGATCCACCCGGAATCCCGCCAAATCCTCATCTGTTTCCGATCCCTGACGCGCGCCTCGCCCGCCAGCCCTGAGGCGCCGACCCGAAACCCGTCCCAGACCCTCCAGGAGCGCAGTGCCATGAAGTTTACCGAATCGATTCATTCCCTTGTCCGTCGTCTCCGCAAGACCGCGAAGCGCGGCATGACGCTCGTCGAGATCATGGTCGTGATGGCCATCATCGCGATCATCGGGACCGCGGTCGCCTTCGGCGTCATCCCAGCCCTCGCGGGCGCCCAGGAGGACGCCGCCAAGACCGCCATCGGCAACATCTCGAAGGCGCTCGACATGTACTACATGCGCAACACCGAGCTGCCGCAGAGCCTCGAGGCGCTCGTGGAGGCGGGCACGCTGAAGGCCGAGCAGCTGCAGGACCCGTGGAAGAAGCCCTATCAATACAACGTTGTCGGGACGCGCAACTACAAGCTGTGCTCGGGCGGCGAGGATGGCGCCATCGGCGGCAACGACGACGTCTGCAACGACGCCGGGAAGAACTGACGCATGACGCTCGCCGCGCCCATGCCTGGCGGCACGCACGCCGCAGGCCGCGGGGGACGACCCGCACGCGCGGCCGAGCGCGGCCTGACGCTCATCGAGCTGATGGTCTCGATCGCCATCATCGTCCTGATGGCCGGCGTCGCCATCCTCGGCGTCTCGAGCATCCGAAGCGCCGACGTCGGCACGACCGCGAACGTGCTCTCGGGGGCGATGCGGTACGTGGCGTCGCTCGCGGTGACGTTCAACAAGACCCATCGGCTCGTCATTGACCTCGACGGGGCGCGCTACTGGACCGAGGTCGCGGACGAGGATGACCCGTGCTCGCGCTTCCTCCCCGAGGACGCGGACCCGCCTGGCACAGCCGACGCGGCCGAGACCGCGGCGGCTGTGCCTGCTTCCGACGACGAAGAGGCGGCCGCGGCGCCAGCGACGTCGTTCCGCGAAGAGCGGGCCGAGCTGCTGTCGGGCGACTTCCAGCCCGACACGAACGTCACCAGCGTGCTGACTGCCCACCACGAGACCCCCCAAAGCGAGGGCAAGGTCGCGATCTACTTCTATCCGACGGGCTACACCGAGCGGGCGGTGGTCTGGGTCGGCGAACGCCTCGAGGACGACCGTGGCGAGGGCCGCTGGGAGGCGGCCATGACGCTCGAGCTGAGCGCGCTCGGCCGCATCACGCGCCACCCGAAGGTGCTCGACGTGCGCTCGGCCGACCAGCTCGACCGGGAGGTCCTTTGACCGCGCCCGCCCGCAGCCGCGGCTTCTCGCTCGTCGAGGTGATGGTCGCGATGGCCATCCTCGCGCTGCTGATGGCCGGTCTCAGCACGAGCTCTGGCGACTCGATGGCGCGCTCGGTCGAGGTCATGAACCTGACGCGCGCGGTGCAGCTCGTCGACTCGGTCGTCCTCGACATCGAGGAGGAATACCGGCTCGAGGGCTTCCCGACGAACCAGGTCACGGGCAAGACCTGCGAGGTGCCGCGCGAGTTCAGAAATTTCCGCTGTGACTACGACATGCTCTACCTGGATGCCGGCGGCGGCGGCGCGAGCTCGCTCGGTTCCGAGGCCCACGACAGCATGACGACCTCGCCCCTCATGCAGGCCTTCTGCTCGGGTGGCCCTCAGGGCAACCAGCCCGTCGACCCGGCGATGGCGCTCGCGAACCTGCAAGCGGCCGGCCAGCAGCTGCCAAGCGCCATGTCGGCCTTCGCGGCGCTCCTCGACCCGAACTTCACGCGCGTCTGCGGCATCAACCTCGGCGCGATGTGCAGCAATACGGCGAACATCACGTCGTTCATCCCGCTCATCATCGAGCAGGCGGCCGCGAGCACCCGCAAGCTCGTCGTGCGCCTCAGCTGGGGCGAGGGCGAACGGACAGGCGAGCAGCTCGAGATCGAGACCTTCATCACGGCCGTCCCGGCGGCCGCCGCGGTGGAGGGACAGAAGCCATGAGGCAGACCTCCGCGCGCGGCATGACGCTCATCGAGGTCATGGTGGCGGTCGCCATCATGGCGATGCTTGGCGCGATGACCTACGGCATCGTCTTCACGACCGTCCGCACCCAGGATGAGGCGATGCGCATGCAGGACCGCTTCCAGAGCGGTCGCGTCGCCCTCGAGCGCATCCGGCGCGAGCTGACGATGGCCTTCGTGAGCCTGCATCAGAGCGAGGACAAGCGGACCCAGACCCTGTTCCTCGGCGAGGGCGAGCGCCTCGTCTTCAACAGCGGCGCACACGAGCCCGCGACGCGCGGCGTGCGGCAGAGCGACCAGATGGAGGTCGAGTACCGCCTGCATCGTCCGCGCGGGCAGCAGCACGAGGCGCTCATCCGGCGTGTGAAGTACCACATCGATGACCGGCCCGAGCGGGGTGGGCGCGAGGAGATCCTCGTCGAAGGGGTGCGCGCGATTCGGATCGCGTACTTCGACAAGTCCCGCGAGGACTGGACGACCGAGTGGGAGGTCCGCATCGACGACGCGCAGCTCATGCGGGCTCGCCTGCGTGAGCTGCAGTCCCTGCGCGAGCAGGCCGAGAACGTCGGCGCCGCGACAGCCGAGGCGGCCATGGACGGGGCCGCGGCTGGCGGCAACCCGCTCGGAGCCGTCGCGACCGCGGTGGCGGGCGCGGCGCTCGAGACGCAGGTCGACGTCGACGTGGCGGCCCGCACACAGGAGCTGCTCGACGGGCTCGTGCTGCCCTCTCGCGTGCGCATCACGCTCGAGCTCGACAACGACGACGCGCCGAACCTCGTGATGCAGACGCAGGTCGAGATCCCGCTGACCGAGCCGCTCTGGTACTGAACCAGCTTTGCCACGCAAACCCATGGATTTCGAGGGTCCCTGACACGCGATGCAGCACCCCCTCCCGACCGAAAGGCGCCCGACGCCAGCTCACGACGGCTCCGTGCCCAGGGCGATAACGCTCGCCCGGGAGGCCGTCGCCGAGGCGTGCCGTGGCCAGACGCGGTCGGGGAAGGCCCGCGGCATGGCGCTGCTGCTGACGGTCGTGGTCACCGCGATCCTCGCGAGCCTCTCGGTCCAGTTCACCTACAACACGCGCGCGAACCTCTGGATGACGGGGAACCTGAAGGCCTCCACCCAGGCCTACTTCAACGCCCGTTCCGCGACGCGCATCGCGCTGCTCGCCGTCAATGCCAAGCGCAACTTCCCGCAGATGCAGCAGTTCATGCAGCTCATGGGGCGCGGCGCGTCCGCCAACATCGAGGTGTGGCAGCGCGCGTGCGACTTCGTGAACATCTTCGCGACCGGCAAGGCGGAATTCTTCGGAACCCAGCTGATCGATTTCTCGTCCGAGCCCGCCGTGGGCGCGCCGAGCAAGAACCCGGACAAGCCCGCCTTCACCTGCAAGGTCACGGCCGAGGACGCCCGCGTCAGCCTGAACCGCGCCGCGACCGACGTCATCACCACGGCCACGGCGACCGCGGGCGGGACACCGGGCATGCCGATGGCCCCCGCGACGCCGCTTGACCCGATGACGGCCGCGAACCAGCAGCAGCAGGGCCAGCAGCGGAACGCCGGGCAGCTCTACATCCAGCTCGCGGGCCTGCTGCAGCCGATGGTGACGCAGGGCTTCTTCAAGTCCGAGGACGCCATCACCGACCTCATCCTCAACGTCATCGACTGGACCGACGCCGACGAGTCGAAGAGCGACCTCGACCCGCAGGGCAATTTCACGGTCAGCGGCGGCTCCGAGCCCGACTACGGGCGCTACGGCTACAAGAGCAAGAACGCGCGCATGGACACGGTCGGCGAGCTGCAGCTCGTCGAGGGGATGAGCCCGGACGTCTTTTGCCGCGTGCGCGACAAGCTGACGGTCTTTGGTACTGAAAAGGTCAACGTCAACGACGCGGACCTCGCCGTCCTGAAAGGCATCCTCTGCCAGTCGATCCCCGACAACACGGCCCGCGCCCTCGTGTGCTTCCAGCCAGGTCCGACCGGGCTCTCGGCGATGGATCAGGCCCTCGTGGCCCTCGAGAGTTGCCGCAACCTGAAGAAGCAGGTCTACTCGACGCCGTTCACGTCGATGTCGCGCTTCACCCAGTTCTTTCAGGAGCTCCCAGCGGCCATGGGCGCCGCGGTGCAGTTCCCGATCAACGCCAACCTCGTAAATCAACAGCTCGGCGTGCGCACGAAGATGGTACGAATCGAGGCCGAGGGGGTATATGCAGACTCCCGGCGCAAGATGGTGACCATCGTCGACACCGCCTCCGGGGCGCTCGTCCACTACCACTACGAGTAGCGAGTCTCGCATGGCCCAACGCATCCTCGGTCTCGACATCGGCGCGTGGTCCGTCAAGGCCACCGTGGTCGAGTCGAGCCTCCGCAAGACCTCGGTGGTCGCCTTCCGCGAACACCACCTGCCCGTCGATGCCGCCGGCGCGCCGCTCGCGGACGGGCTAAGACCGGCCGTACAGGCGCTCCTCGAGGGCCTTGAATACGACACGGTCGCCTCGGCGGTGCCTGGGGCCCAGGTCCTCACGCGCGAACTCGAGCTACCCTTCTCCGACCCGAAGCGCATCGCGCAGGTCCTCCCCTTCCAGCTCGAGGCGCTCATCCCGCGCCCGCTCGACCAGCTGAGCCACGACTATCAGGTCGTCGGGCGCAAGGAGGCTGGCGTCCAGCTCCTCTGCGCCGCCATCGACCGTGGGCAGCTGCGCGATTTCATCAACCGCGCCAAGGCCGCCGGGGTCGACCCGCGCACCGTGACACTCGCGGCCGCGGCCGTCGAGAACGTGGCCCCGCACCTCGACCCGGCCGCCCGCCCGAGCCCGGATGGGGCGCCACGGGCCGATGTGCTGATCGACCTCGGTCACCGCGCCACGACGGCCACGGTCGTGCGCGACGGGCGCCTCGTCGCGTTCCGCACCATCGCCCGCGGCGGCTTTCAGCTGACGCAGGCCCTCGCGCGCGACCTCGGCCTCGCGTTCGCCGACGCCGAGGCGTGGAAGCACCAATCGGTGACCGCGGACCCCGAGGCCCTCGAAGGGGAGACCGACGAACAGGTGCTGAAGGCCTCGGCCATCGTTCAGGCGGCCCTCGAGCCGCTGCTGCGCGATCTTCGGGTGTCGGTGGACGCGCTCGCGACGCGCGTGGGGTTGCCGATTCGGGCCGCGACCCTCATCGGTGGCGGCGCGGCCCTCGAAGGCCTGCCCGAGGTCCTGAGCGACGCCCTCGGCATCCCGGCCGAGCGCGCGACGCCACATGGAAACGACAGCCTGTGGGGCGCGGACGTCGCCTCGAACCCGGCGGCGTCATGCTCGGGTGCGCTCGCGGCCGCGCTCGCGCTCGAGCCACTCGAGGCCGACGACGCCCACCGCGTCAACCTGCGGACAGGCGAGTTCAGCTACGGTTCGGACTTCGAGGCCATCCGGGCCAAGGCTGGCTGGATCGCCGCCTTCCTCGGGCTGCTGCTCGTGCTGAACTTCGTGCGCCAGTGGGTGCTCATCGGGACCCTCGAAGACCAGGAGGCGCTGCTCGGCGCGCGCCTCGAGGAGCACATGGGCTTCATGCTCGGCGAGCCGGGCTTCGCCGCAGACCAGGCGGAGATCCGGGACCGCTTCCGCATCGCGACCGAGCTCGTCGACGCACCTCCAGCCGACGAGACCCGCGACCTCTATCCCGGCATGACGGCCTTCAATGCGTTCTACACCGTCACCCGCGTTCAGCATGAGGTCAACGAGGGCCTGCTGCCCGACGACATGTTCGACGACGACGGGGTCGCGCAGCCTGGCACTCAGCCCATCACCGAGCTGAAGCAACTCGAGCTGCAGGCCTTCAACACCGACGGCAAGAGCGTGACGATCATGGGCACCGCCTTCGACATCGACGTCATCGAGGCCTTCAAGGCCAAGCTCGCCGAGGTCCCGTGCTTCAAGTCCGTCGAGCGCCAGGACACGAAGGCGACGTCGAACCGCGAGCGCCCGAACTGGCGCGACTTCACGCTCAAGGCCGAGCTGAAGTGCGCCCCCGCGGCGGCCGAGCGCACGGCAGGCGCGTCCGCGGGTGGCAAGACCGCCGAGGAGAAGCCCTGATGCGTAACCTCACTCAGGCCTTCGCCCGCCTCTCACCACGCGAGCGCGTCCTAGTCAGCCTGATGGTCGGCCTCGTGCTCGTCCTCGGGCTCGGCTTCCTGCAGTACAGCTTCTCGAGCCGCGTCAGCGCCCTCGAGGCGAGCATCTCCGAGGGGCAGGCGGGGCTCCGCAAGCTCTACGCCAACACGACGACCTTCATGGAGGCCCGCAAGCGCTTCGTCGCCAACCGCGAGGCGGCTCGCGCGCGCAAGGAGCTCAACCTCACGACCGCCATCGCGGGAGTCGCGGCGCAGGTGACCTTCACCCCACCCGATGGCACTCCGACGCCGCGGGTCCTGAAGGAATACCTTGAGTACGCCGCCTCCAAGGTGCGGCAGCTGAACCTTGGAGGCAAGCCCCGGCCGAACGCCGCGCGCCAGGCGACCGAGGGCTACTTCCAGAACGATCAGGAGGTGAAGCTCTCCGAGGGCGTCCCGCTGACAGCGCTCTACCAGTTCCTCGAGCGCATCGAGGAGCTCCCCGAAGGGCTGTTCGTGACAGAGCTGCGCGTCGAGCGCGACCCGCGCGACATCAAGGTCGCTGGGCGCAGCACGCGGGTCGTCATCTCGACCTTCTACCACGTGCCGGAGTCGGCCACCGAGGACGCCTCGCCGGGAGACAAGTGATGCAGCGTGCCCTCCGCGTCGCGGGCTGGTCGCTCGCGTTCCTGGTTCTCCTCCTCCTGTGCGTGCGGCTGACGTTTCCGACCGGGGCGCTCGCGCGCATGGTCGAGGTGCGCATGTCCGAGGCGCTCGGCGCGACCGACGTGAAGATCGGCGAGCTGAGCCTGCTCGGTCTCATCCCGGGCGGGATCGAGCTCGAGGAGGTCGAAATCGCCTTCAAGGACGTGGCGCTGAAGACCGACACCCCTGGCAAGGACCGCATGGTCGGGCGCATCCTGCAGGCCGAGCGCCTCTCGGTCGAGGCCTCGCTCGGCGGGTTGCTCGGCGGCGAGGTCGACGCCACCTTCGAGGGCGAGCTCATGGGCGGGCGCCTCGAGGGCGGGCGCCTCATCATCCCGAAGGAGGGGATGGCCGAGCTGCGCGTCGCGAGCATCAGCGACGTGAGCCTCGGCTCCGAGCGCCTCTTCGCCGCCACGACCGGCTTCGACGTGCGCGGCGTCCTGTCGGGCTCCATCGACCTCCAGGTGCCCGTCAGCTCGCCCGAGGGCAAGCTGACGCCGGATCTCGGCGGGCTCTCCGGGACCATCGAGCTCGCCATCGCCGACACACGCATCGACGACCCCGTTGTCGAGCGCAACCAGATGCGCCAGGCTCTCACGGATGTAAGCCTCGGCCTTGTCACGCTGAAGGCCCGGGCTGGTGACGGCAAGGCCGGCGCGGGCGCAGGCGAGACCGACAAGCGGCGGCAGACGAGCAACGCCACCGTCATTCATCTCGAGGAGGTCTCGACGACCGGACCGGACCTGCAGATGGCCATCGGCCAGCGCGCGGCCATCACCTTCCCGCCCGGCCGTTCGATGGCGCAAGCCGCGCTGCGGGCGCACTTCGCCATCCTCATCGACGAGGCCTTCATCGGGAAGGAGGTCGACGACCCGAAGGCGCCCGGCAAGAAGGTCCGCCCCAACGGCGCGCTGAAGCTCATCCTCGAGGACCTCACGCGCAAGGGGCACGTGGCCGACGGGCAGTTCGGGCTGACGCTGTCCGGGCCGCTCGCCAAGCCGACCATCACCACCGAGAAGCCGCGCGTCCGCGCTGGCGGCAGCGGCGGTGGCGGCAACCGCCGCATGAACGTCGACGCGTCCGAGGGTGACGGCGAGGCCGAGGGCACGGCCGCAAAGCCGGAACCCGCTTCGGCCCGCAGCGGCCCGCGCCCGGCTATCAATCGCCCCGCCGTCGGAGGTGGCCGTCCGGTCCCGACGTCACCGATGAGCGGCGGCCTGCGCGGCAGCATCTCGCCCGGGCGACCGACCTTCCCGACAAGCCCCGGAGGGACACCGGCGATGGCGACGACGCCGTCGGCCCCAGAGGCCAGCCCCGAGCCCGAGCCCGAACCCGACGCCCCGGGCGAGGAGCCCGGTGGCGGCTCGGAAGACCCCGGCCTGATGCCCGACGACCCCGGTCTGATGCCCGACGAACCAGGTCACGAGTAGCGCCCGGACCGAACGCGGAAGGATCCCCCTCGCGGTCGCGCGTGACAGCGGAAAGTTGACGTGCCGCCCGCCCCGTGTTCAGCACGTGCCATGGCCGCACCCGATCCGTCCGGAACCGCCCCGAGCGATGCCGCCGCGCCGGCCCCGGTCGGCGCGCCTCCTGCTCCGCCTGTGGCCACGACCCCGTCGGCGCCCACCGCCCCCGAGGCCCCGCCGAGAACGAGCCGGCCGCAGTCGCGCGACGAACCGCCGCCAGCCGAGCCACCCCCGTCGACCCGCCTCGCGGGGCGTCCCGAGCGGCCCGTGCTTGTCGTGCCGACCGAGACCACCCCCGCATCACCGTTCGAGGACGAGCCGCCAGGCGCCCCCGCGACGCCCGCGACCCACCAGAGCGCCCGCCCCGTGCTCGACCTGAACCTCGTGCGCGCCCGTCATCCCGGTGTCGGGGCTCGCACCGCGTCGGGCCCGGGCAGCCTCCTCATCGCGGGCACGGGGCTCGCGGGCGCGGTGGTCGGTGTCACGACGTGGTTCATCATCGGCGCGCTGCGCCCCGACGCCGCGGTCAGCCCAACGCCTGAGCCAGGCGCCGACGCGGGCCCTCTCGCCGCCGCCTCGCCGACACCTGCCCCAACCCCGGCCGCTCCCGGTGCGACAGCCGACGCGACGACGGCCTCGCGACCGCCTGTCTCGGGACAACTTGACCCGACGCAGCACGAGGCGGTGCTGACAGCGCTCGTCACGGCCCATGGCTCGCTTCACGTCGCTGACGAGGCAGCATCGCCGCCCAAGGGCCTCGAGGCCGCCTACGAACAGGTCTTCGGGCGCGCGAAGAACCGCATCGCCCTCGCCCGCAGCTTCCACCGCAAGCACGGGCTCGGCCGCTTCGTGCGCCAGGGCCGTGCGACGCCTGTCGCGCAGGCCGTCGTCAGCCGCGTCCGCGAACTCGACACGCACGGGCTGAAGGCCGACGCCTACGATCTGCCCGCCCTCGAGCAGCTCGCTGGCGCGCTCGACGCGGTGCCGCCATCCGACCCGAACGCCAGCCCGGGCGCCGCCTTCGCCGAGGCCATCCTGACCTCGCCCGAGCTCTCCGCGGAGGAGCTCCGGCCGCGCCTCGGGGCAGCTCCTTCGGACCTGACCCCCGAGGTCATCAGCGCCGTGGCCCAGCGCCTCGCGGCCGACAAGGGCACCGCACCGCTCGCCACGGACGCGGTCGGCGACACACGGTTCTTCAAGGCGCTCCTCCAGCTCGCCCTCGACTTCCGCTTCATCCGCGTGGCCCACCCGCACGTGCTGCGTCAGGACGACAACGCGATGGAGCGCGACGAGGCCGACATCAAGGCGCTCTTTGATACGGTCATTGCATCTTCCGGTGGACCGGACCCGCTCGCCGAGCTCGACCCCCGCCATCCCGTCTACGAACCGATGCGCGACCTGCTCGGCCGCTACCGAGGCTACGCGGCTGACGCGCGCTGCGTCGAACTGCCCGAGAGCGCGCGCTTCCGGGAGAACCAGAAGGGCGAGACGGTCGAGAAGCTGCAACAGCGCCTCGCGTGCGAGGGCTACTACGACGGTCCGGTCGACGGCGTCCTCGCGGGGCCGGCCTGGGAGGCCCTTCGCCGCTATCAGGACGAACACGATCTCGAGCCCGAGGCGACGATCGGCGAGGTCACGATCACGTCCCTGATCGTCCCACTCGCGCGCCGCGTCAAGCAGTTCGAGATCACGCTGCAGCGCATGCGCGAGAGCCCGCGCGACCACTTCACGGACTACTTCATCCGCGTCAACATCCCAGCCTTCACGCTGACGGTCTACGAGGCGATGAAGGCGACGCGGCAGCAGCGCGTCATCGTCGGCACGAACCGCCTCGACGACGACAAGGCCCGCCTCGTGCAGGGCCACATCAACCGCACGGGGGTCTTCGCGACGCGCCTCTATCAGGTCATCGTGAACCCGACCTGGATCCTGCCGAAGCGTGTCGAGGAGGGCGAGCTCAAGTCGAGCGTCGCGAAGGACCCCGGCTATCTCGACAAGCAGAAGATCAAGAAGATGCGGCTGCCCGACGGCACCGAGGTCTTTATCCAGGGCTCGGGCGACACGAACGTGCTCGGCAAGGTGAAGTTCCTGCTCGAGGAATCCAATGCCGTCTATCTGCACGACACCGACAAGCGCCACCTCTTCAAGGAGCGCCGCCGCGACTTCTCCCACGGCTGCATGCGCGTCGATCAGGCCGTCGACTTTGCCCGCTTCGTCCTCCTGAAGGCCGGCTTCGACGAGGACCAGGTCACGCGCTCGCTGAAGAGCTCGGGACAAATGCCGTTCGATCTCAAGGCCCCCATCAACCTCGTGACCGAATACATGACGGTCGATCTTCGGTCAGACGGGCGGCCTGTCTTCTACACCGACATCTACGGCTACGACCTCGCCGCGATGAACGGCAACACCCCCATCCGCGAGAGCCGCCGCTGGGGACACGAGCTGCTGCGCCCACGCTGGGTGCCGCTGACCGCGTCCAAGGTCGTCGACGAGTGGCGCAACGCGGGCCGGTCGGCACCCCACGACTACAAGCCAGACGCAGCCGCCGCGAAGGCCGACGCCGAGGCCGAGCGCAAGGTCCGCGAGGCGGCGAACGCCCGCAAGCGCGCAAAGAAGGCGGCCGCCGCAGACGGCAAGACCGAGGCCGGCGCGAAGCCCGAGGGCGGGAAGAAGCCCAAG
>SYAK01000291.1 GCA_005788935.1 Pseudomonadota bacterium | reverse complement strand
GTGTCGCTCTGGTTCGAGTCGGCCGGGGTGTTCCAGAGCAGCTCGACGCGGATGGCCTCGTCCGACGTGACGATGACGGTGAACTCGGCCTGGCTGCAGGACTCGGTGCCAAGCGCGTCCCAGACCTTCAGGCGGAAGATGTACTCGCCGACGATGTTGGCCTCGAAGGTGACGTCCTGCCGGTTCGGGCCAGGGCTGAAGACCGAGGCCGAGCCCGAAGGCTGGACGACCGACCACTCCCAGCGGGTGATGTTGCCAGCGGACGCGGTCGAGTTGCGGGCCGACAGGTTGAGGTTCGTCTGGGGGAGGACCTCGTCGCCCTGCGCGACGGTGATGACGGCCGTCGGGCAGGTGCCGTCGGTGCCGAAGCCGGAGAGCTGGACGTCGTACTCGGCGAGGATCGCGTTGGAGGCGATGCGGAGGAGGCCGGTCTCCTGGATGAACGCTCCGTTCTCATAGGCCGCCACCGCGACCGCGGTGAAGCTGACCGGGACCGTGATCGACGCGTTCTGCGCGAGCACGATCGGGTAGGTGAGGGCCGAGGTGTCGACGTCGAAGACGCCCGAGGGGTCGTCGGCGATGTCGATGGCGCTGATTTCAAGCGGCTTCTCGCTGCAGGACGAGATCTGGACGTCGATGACTGCGCGCTGCCCGACGGCCTTGCCGCCGAAGTCCACGCGGCCGGGGTTGACCTTGACGCAGGGGCCCGCGCCGTTGGCGAGCAGCTGCAGGTTCGTGCCGTTCGGGGCGAGCGGGTCGTTCGAGCGGAAGAGGATGCTGCCGCTCGCGGCCTCTTCGCCCGTCGCGGTGTAGGACGTCGTGATGGAGCGGGACTCGCCAGGCTTGATGGTGACGGGCGCTGGCAGCGTGATGCCGGTCGAGGCGCTCTCGGCGGTGACGCGGTGGAGGACCGCGTCGAGCTCCATCGTGAAGTTCGGGTGCCCCGAGAAGTTGAAGCCCGTGATGACGAGGTCGGACGTGCCCATGTTGAGCAGCGCCACGTTCTTGATGCCGCTCTGCCCCGCCTGGACGGTGCCGAACTCGACGAGCCCGGGCTGGAGGACGAGGCGTGCGGCGTTGAGGACGGGCGAGACGTTGACGTGGAAAACGTTCGTGCCGTCAAGCGTCTGGTTGGTCTTGAAGGTGATGCGTGCCGTCGGGCGCGCGACGCCGGTGGCCGCGGCGACCTGGCTGTCGTAGGCGACCGCGATGCGGTACGGGATGGCCTCGGGGGCCACGACGACGGGTGCGCCGCTCGCGGGCAGCGGGGACTCGGGGGCGGTCGCCGAGATCGTGAAGGCCCCCTCGGGGTTGCTGATGATCTCGATGTCGCGCAGGCTGAGCGGCCCGTTTCCGGTGTTGCGGATGTCGAGCACGGTCGGGGTCGAGCCGCTGACCGAGATGGTGCCCTCGTCAAGGACGGGACGGCCGCTCTCGCTGACCTCGATACGCGGGGCGTTCGCGACGGAGAAGCTGCCGCCGCCGCTCTCGTCACTGCAGGCACTGAGCAGCACGGCGAGGGCGACGAGGCCCACTGATGTTGGGTGAAGGTGTCTCAAGGGTCGTCCTCCTGGGCGCGAGCGCGGACCGGAATAGAACGGGATCGCAGGTCGAAATGGAAGAGCCCGGACACGTTTTTTTTCCCGAACTGCGCCGAGGCCCACGATTGACGCGAGTTGGGAGCGCTTCTAGAGCATGGCAGAGGCCTCAGTCGACGAGTTCGGCGCCGCGTGTGTTGACGGCGCTGACGATGGCCTGCGCGTCAAGCCCTGCACCCGCGAAGGCGTCGACCATGCGGTCAGCGGCCTCGATGGCGAGATCGCGGCCCGCGCAGAGCGCAAAGACGGCAGGACCGGCGCCCGCGATGCCTGCACCGAGGGCCCCGGCGACCCGGGCGGCCTCGACGACGGCGTCGTAGCCGGGGATGAGGCGACGACGCCAGGGTGTGGCGAGCTGGTCCTCGAGACAGCGGCCGAGCAAGTTGAGGTCGCCCGTCAGGACGGCCTTCACGAAGCCCGCGACCGCGCCCATGTTCGCGACGGCCGCACCGAGCGGGACGGCTGACGGCAGGACGGCGCGACTCTCGGCGGTGGGGAGGCTGAAGGCGGGTTTGACGACAGCGACGACGAGGTCGGCTGGTGCGGGCAACGTCAGGACGTCGACCCGCTCGTCGGGGCCGTGCATGCAGGCGACGATGCCTCCGAAGAGGGCGGGCGCGACGTTGTCGGGGTGCGGCGTGCCGGTCGCGAGACGCTCGCCCTCGCGGGCCGCCTCGAAGGCGAAGTCGCGCGGGATGCCGGGATCGAGGCAGGCGAGCACGGCGACGGCGGAGGCGACAGAGGAGGCGGCGCTGCTGCCGAGACCCGAACCGAGTGGCAGGCCTTTGTCGACCCAAAGGCGGACGCCTGTACCTCGCTCGGCAAAGTGGTCGAGGACGTGCCGGGCGACGACCCCGACACAGTTGCGGTCCGCTGCGAGCGGGAGGAGACCGTCATCGCCGGCGATCGCGACGATCTCCACGCGCCCGTCGGTCGTGAGCTCGGCCGTGACGCGGTCGCACGGGCCCTCGAGGCAGAGGCCGAGCATGTCAAAGCCGGGGCCGAGGTTGGCGATCGTGGCGGTGGCTTGGGCAGTTCGGCGCATCGAAGCCTCGTGGGCGAAGGTGCAGGGGCGTCCTTCGAGAGGGGAGCTGTGGAAGGGTGGAAGGCTAGCACGGATTTGACCGTTGACACCCGGGAAGCGGGATCGCTAGATGCGGCCGCGGCGGCGTGCGGTTCCGGGACTGCCGGGACCTCGAGCCCGCCGCGGAACTCACTGCTCCGGAGCGCTGCGATGACGACGACCCCGGCCGAGGGCCCAGACGCGAAGATCCCCACTGCCTCCATCGTCATCCCGGTCTACAATGAGGAGGCCCTCCTCGAGACGGCCGTGAACGACCTCGTGCTGCGTCTTGGCGAACAGCTGCCAAGCCTCAGCTACGAGATCCTCATCACGGAGAACGGCTCGACGGACAAGACGCTCGAGCGCGCCCACGAGCTCGAGCGGCGGTACCCGCAGGTGCGCGTGCTCCACTCGCCCGAGCCGAACTACGGGCGGGCGCTGCGGCGCGGGATCCTCGAGGCGCGTGGCACATTCGTCCTGTGTGACGAAATCGATATCTGCGACGTGGGCTTCCACACGCGGGCGCTCGCGCTGCTCGAGGCGGACCAGTGCGACATGGTCGTCGGCTCGAAGGCCCACCAGGACGCACAGGACCAGCGTCCCGCCGTGAGGCGCCTCGGCACGGCGGTGATCAACGGGATGCTGCGGACGCTCCTCGACTTCAAGGGGACGGACACGCACGGGCTGAAGGCCTTCCACCGGGCGCGGCTGCTGCCTGTCGTGTCGCGGTGTGTGGCCGACAAGGACCTCTTCGCGTCGGAGCTGGTCATCCGGGCCGAGCGGGACGCCTTCCGGGTCATCGAGGTGCCGATCGTCATCGCCGAGAAGCGGCCGCCGAGCATCAACCTGTTCAAGCGCGTCCCGCACGTCCTGAAGGGCCTCGCCAAGCTGACCTGGTACATCCGCCTCCAGGGCCGTTGAGACGCGAGCGGGTCTCGCCGGCGCGGTCAAGGCGTCGAGGACCTCGAGGACGGCTTCGTTTACGGGGAGCGGGTCGCTCCGCTCGAGCCCTGCGCGCTGGATGCAGAGGAGGGCGGCGGAACGACGCTGATGGCCGAAGTGCAGGCGTCGGGGGCTGGAGCGAGGTTGGCGCCGTCCACGTCCATCAGGTAGCAAGGCCCGACGAGCGTGTTGGTCGCGAGTTGCGGCTGGGTCGAGACCAGGGTCGTGACGGTGCGGCGTCCATAGGAGTCGAGGTAGAAGGTCTCGCCGATGGCATCGAAGCCCATGACGGTGTTCGTCTCGAGGTCGAGGTAACAGAACCCGAGCACCACGATGCCTGGCGCAGATGAGACTCGCATGGCGGGGTCGCCCGCGGGAGCTTTCAGCGCGTAGGTCAGCTTGCCCACGATGGTCGTCATCGCGTCGACGCTGAGCCACTGAACGGGGCCGACGCCATCGGTGAGGTCGGGGTCGAGGAAGTTCCATCCAGGCTCAGGGGTGGCCCCACCCTCGCAAAGCCCAAGATATTCTTCGTTTGCGGACCCCGAGGCGCCGTTGCAAATGACGGCGGTGGTCTCGACTTCGGGGTGGATGCCCGAGCAGAGGGTGACGCCGCCGGACTTGCACGCCGTCAGCGAAGCGGCGCCGCAGATCCAGCTACTGAGTCCGGGGGCGCCGTCGACGCCGTCGCAGATCCATCGGTCAACCTCGGCGCCGACGTCGCGAATGAGCGTGCCACCCTTCTTGCAGGGACTGCTGGTGGCCTCAGCGACGATGACGACCGCGGTGCCAGGCTTGCCTTCTGGCCCACGTTCGCCGCTGCAGATCCAGGAGGTGGCCGTTGTGGCCGTGTCGCGCAACAAGACGCCACCGTTCTTGCAGGGGTTGCCTGTCGCTTCGGGGTCCATGACGACCGAGCTGCCGTTGGCACCTGATGCGCCTTGGGGGCCCGTGAGGCCCGTGTCGCCCCTCGGGCCCTGGGGACCTGTCGCGCCGGTCAGGCCCGTGTCGCCCTTCGGGCCCGGAACGCCGTTGCAGACCCAGGTGTCACGGCCGGCGCCATCGCGAAGCAGGCTCCCGCCAGCCGCGCAAGGGCTCGTCGGAGCGTCCAGAATCAACACCACCGATGTGCCGTCCTTGCCAGCCGGGCCCACGTCGCCCCGAGGACCCTGTGGGCCCATGTCACCCTGGGGACCGGTCGTTCCCGTGTCGCCCTTCGGGCCCTGAGGACCTGTCGCGCCTGCAACGCC
>SYAK01000290.1 GCA_005788935.1 Pseudomonadota bacterium | reverse complement strand
TTGTAGAAGCCGTCGAGGTGCGGCGTGAAGGCGTAGACCACGTCGGGCGAGGCGTCACCCCACTCGGCGCCGCCCGCGTTGCCGCCACAGGCTGGCCCGAGCGAGTAGATGTAGCGGTCGGTGAACTCGGCTGTCGTCGTCACCGCGTCGGTCAGCGGGAGGGCCGAGGCCGCAAGGGTCTCGAGGCTGTCGCAGCGGTCGCCGCGCGCGAGGATGGGGTTCTCCGGGACGACGACGTCCTCGGACGGGGGTGTGGTGTCGGCGGGCGAGGCGGCGTCATCGGGGCTGGCCGTGTCCGCGGCGGGCGAGCTGGTGTCCGCGGCGGTGTCAGCGGCGGGCGACGCGTCTGAATCGACGTCCGCACTGGCCGTGGCATCGACGGACGGGCTGGTGTCGGACGGGCTGGCTGGGGCGGGATCTCCGCCACAGGCGGCGGCCGAGAGGGCGAGACTCGAAGCGCACGCGGCGAGAGTGCCGCGAGTCGGGAGGCGGAGGCGGTTTCGCATGAGAGAGGCTCCTGCTGAGGCGGATTGGGTCCGCAGCGCTCATGGACGGGTAGGGTTCGCAAGGCGCGACGGGTCTCCCAGAATCTCAGGGAGTGGCGCTGAAGGCAAGCGGAAATGGGAGGCACACCGCGAAGCCCTCGGAAGGTGGCGAGGCGGGGATCACGGGGATCGCCCGAGGGCCGCACCGACAAGGGACGCGACGAGGGACGCGAAGTCGAGGCCATGCACAGCGGCTGACTTCGGAAGCAGACTCGCTGGTGTGAGCCCGGGCAGGGTGTTGGTCTCAAGGACGGCGATGGTGCCGTCCTCCCGGACACGGACGTCGGTGCGGCTCACATGGCGGCAACCGAGGGCCGCGTGGGCCGCGAGCCCGAGGGCGCGGAGGCGCTGCTCGAGGGCCTCGGGGATCGGCGCGGGGCAGAGCTCATCGGTGGCGCCCGGGTCGTACTTGGCCTCGTAGTCGAAGAAACGCGCGGACTTCGGCCGAATCTCGACGACAGGCAGCGCCTCGGGGCGACCGGGCGTGACCTCGAGGACCGGGCACGTGAACTCGCGCCCCGGGATGAATCCCTCGGCGAGGACGCGGTCCGTGTCGTGCTGCCACGCCGCGAGCGTCGCGACCGCGGCGGCCGCGCTGTCGACGACGGCGACTCCGACGCTCGAGCCCGAGCCCGGCGTCTTCAGGACGAGCGGCAGACCGAGCGCGTCGAGGGCCGCGGCCGCGCGCGCGGCGAGCGCTGCGGTGTCGAGACCTGCGAGTCCGTCGAGGACCCGCTCGGGCGCGAGCGGCAGACCGTGAGACCGGAAGACCTCCTTGGCACGGATCTTGTCCATCGCGAGGGCGGACGCGAGAGCGCCAGAGCCCTGGTAGGGCAGCCCCAGCATGTCGAGCAGGCCCTGGACGCTGCCATCCTCGCCCCATGCGCCGTGCATCGCGATGAAGACGACGTCCGGGCGCCAGTCCTCGAGGGCCGCGAAGGCCGCAAGCAGCCCCCCTTCGCCGCGGAGCCCCGCGTCATCCTGCCAGGCCGACGGACGGCCACGCCCGCCGAGCGTCAGGTCAAGACACGCCCAACCAAGCGCGGCGACAGCCTCCGAGACGGCGGCGGCGCTGCGCAACGACACCTCCCGCTCGCCACCGGGACCACCGGCGAGGACACAGACACGCAGTGACGCCATCACGACCTCCACGCGCCGAGCTGGCCAACGATGCGCGGCGCACGCATTTCGTGCTAGCATGCGTCGGCGGCGGGCGACAACGCCCATCGCGCACCCCTCCCCTGCCGCCGCCCGACCGGAGCTCCATGAACGACGTCCAGCACCCGCGCCGCCGCCTCGTCGCGACGGTCTTTCTCGTGCTCTTCGCCGCCGTGGGGCTCCTCGTCTTTCGCGGACGCCTCACCCACGAGGTGACCCTTCGCCTCGAACTGCCGCCGTTCGTCCTCGATGGGGCGGGCGCACGGGTCCCGCGGGAGGCCTTCGGGCGGCTATCAGGACAGGTCTCGACCCCGGAGGGCGAGGCGGCCTCGTCATTCGGGACGCGCGCGAGCGAGAGCCCAATCGCGGGCCCCGTGGCGCTGCGGCTGAGGGCTGGCGCGCACGTCGCCGAGGTGCGGTTGCCCGACGTGGCGGGCGGGCGAACACTCGCGGGGCGCTTCGAAGTCCACGGCGACGGCGAAGCGCGGGTTGACCTGCGGATCGTTGACTGACGGTTCGTCAGGGAATGGGCGCCTCGGACTCGGACGTCGCGGGGGCTTCGACGGACGCGCGGGCCCAGGCGAGCCAGGAGGCCACCTCACGCTGGCTTGCGCCGTCCCGCGCCTCGCGCAAGGCATCCTCGAACCAGCCGATCGCCTCACGGATGCGGCCAGCCCGGCTGTAGAGCTTGCCGACCTCCCATGCGGGCTGCCAGCGCAGGGTCAACGGCCACGACCATCGGTCAGTGAGGCCAGCCGCCCGCGTCATGGCCGATAACGCGGCCTCCGGGTCGTCGCGCTTCAGATGCAGCTTGCCGACGCGCCAGAGCACGGTCGGCGACGGCGTCGCAGCCAGCGCCCGCTCGTAGAAGGCCAGCGCCGCGTCGAGTTCACCGCGGGCCTCGGCCAGCGCCCCCTGGTTGTGCAGGACCGCGGGGTCCCCCGGCCCGAGCAGCGCCGCCTGATCGAGTGCGTCCTGGGCGGCGTCGAGCTGGCCGTCATGCTTCAGCACGACCGCGAGCAGGTTCAGGCGCCGCCGCCGCGCGTGCGGGTCACCGCCCGTCAGCGTCACGGCCTTTCGGGCGGCCTCGAGGGCCGCGTCCTGCTCACCGAGCTCATCGTGTGCATCCGCGAGGCGCTCCCAGGTGCCGGCCTCGGCCTGCACGCCGAGCTCCAGGGCCCGACGAAACGCGCGCGCGGCGTCGCTCCAGTGCTCGTCGGCCATCGCCGCATCGCCGAGCACACGCCAGGCCGCGCCGACCTCCTCGAGCTCGACGACCGCGAGATAGGCCGCGTCGAGCGCCTCCCGGGGCTCGCCGCGGGCGAGGGCGAGCCGTGCCGTCAGGAGAAGTCCGGACCCGTGTGTGGAAGGGTCCGATGTCAATGACGCCGCGCGGCGCGCGATGCGTTCGGCGATCTCCCGACGCGCCTCGGCCCCGCCTCGAATCTGCAGGGCACGGACAGCACCGAGGGCTGGCGACATGCTGTCGGGCCGCAACGCCATGGCCTGCAGGAAGTGGTCGCGGGCAGCCTCGAAGAGGCCCGAGTAGAGGTCCGCGTCACCGAGCCGCATCGCCTGTTCGAAGGCCTCCTCGCTCGCCTCGGGGGCGTCCGTGACGGGCCTCCCCTCCCCTTCGGCAGCCCGACGCCTTGCCGGCGCTGCAGGCGCGTCGGGCGCAGGCTCCGGGCGAGGGGGACCGCACGCGGCGAACGTCAGCGCCAGGACCAACCCGGCGAGGGGGACCGCACGCATCACGGGCAGGCGGAGCGAAGCTCGAGGTCGTCGATGAAGGCCCCGCGTCGGCGGTTGCCCGTGCCGTCCCCCGAGTCGAAGACGAAGCGGAGCTGCACCGTCTGGCCAGCGAAGTTGGCCGGGACCGGTACGGTGACCGTCGTCCAGGTCCGCTCGAGGGTCGCAGGCAGCTCGGCGCGCGACCAGACGACACGATTGAGGGTGGGCGTCACGACCCGGAGGACGAGGCTGTCCGGGCTCGCGTCGAGGTCGAGCCACAGGCGGAAGGTGACCTCGACGGTCTCGTCCACAGGCAGGGCAATGGCAGGCCCGGTGGCACGTCCCGCCGTCCGGAAGCCGTTGGCGTAGGTCGTCCCGCTCGCGTCGCCATAGCGAAGCGCGTTGGGCTGAGAGTTGCTGAGGATTCCGTCCACACGCCAGCCGATGCCGGCCCCGCCCTCGATCGTGATGTCCGCCGTCTCGCCACCGTC
The DNA here is from genome assembly GCA_005788935.1 of Pseudomonadota bacterium. The sequence continues at coordinate 1,020 of SYAK01000290.1, read as the reverse complement.
GAAGTGCCGTCGCCACAGGGTCCGAGGCACACAGGCGCAGGCCGGGTCAGGGCGGAAGGCGCAGCCCCCCGCGCCATCACAGCTGTCCACGGTGCAGGCGTCGCTGTCGTTGCAGGTATAGGCGGGGTTGACGCAGATGTTGAAGCCCGGGACGCACGTGTCGAGCGTGCAGGCGTTCGCGTCGGCGCAGTCGGTGTCCGCCGTGCAGCAACCTGGGACGTCGGTCCGCTGGCAGGTACCGCTGACGCAGCTGTCCCGCGTGCATGCGTCCCCGTCGTCGCAGTCCGCCGCCGCCACGCACTGCGTCGCCGCGCACTCGGGGAGGCTGACGGGGGTGTAGCTGCATCGGTTCAGCGTGCACGCGTCGCGGGTGCAGAGGTTCCCGTCGACGCACTCGAGATCGCTTTGGCAGCAGCTGGCGACGACGTCGTTGCGGCAGAGCCCCACGCCTGTGTCGCAGCGGTCGGTGGTGCACGGGTTGCCGTCGTCGCAGTTCGTGGCGCAGGCGCGCTCGCAGCCGGGCTGGATGAGCGGCTCGAAGTCACAGGTGCGGGTCGCTGGGTCGCAGCGGTCCGCCGTGCAGGCATCGCCGTCGCTGCACTGGCTGTTGGCGGTGCAGCAGCTCGCGATCGGGGCGGTCGCGCAGCGGTTGTCGACGCAGGCGTCCGCGGTGCAGACGTTGCCGTCGCTGCACTGGCTGTCGAGCGTGCAGCAGCTGGCGATGGGACTGCTCGCGCAGCGGCTGTCGACACACGCGTCGGCCGTGCAGGCGTTGCCGTCGCCGCACTGGCGGTCCGTGCTGCAACAACCGGCGATCGGCGTCTGGGCGCAGCGGCCATTCACGCACGCGTCCGTCGTGCAGGCGTTCCCGTCACCGCACTGGTCGTTGGTACTGCAACAACCCGCGATCGGCGTCTGGGCGCAGCGACCGTTCACGCACGCGTCCGTCGTGCAGGCGTTCCCGTCACCGCACTGGTCGTTGGTACTGCAACAACCCGCGATCGGCGTCTGGGCGCAGCG
>SYAK01000289.1 GCA_005788935.1 Pseudomonadota bacterium | reverse complement strand
GGCTGGCGCGGCGCGGAGGTCGAGAACATCCTCGGGTTCCCGAACGAATACAAGGATGCCCGTGTCATCCGCTTCGAGCAGAACTATCGCTCGACGCCGCAGATTCTTCAGCTCTCGACCGCCCTCATCGCGCAGAACCGCGACCGTCACGGCAAGGTCCTCTGGACCCAGAAGACCGACGGCGAGCCGATCCGCCTCTACGCCGCCCAGACAGAACAGGACGAGGCCGAGTGGGTGGCGCGCCGCATTCGCGAGCTGCGTGGCCGCTACCCCCTCGCCGAGATGGCGATCTTCTACCGCACCAACGCCCAGAGCCGCGCCTTCGAAGAGGCGCTGCGCACGTGCCGCATCCCCTACCGGGTGTATGGCGGCCTGCGCTTCTACGATCGCGCTGAAATCAAGGATATCCTTGCGTATCTGCGCCTCATTCACAACCCGCGCGACGGCGTCTCGCTCGAGCGCATCATCAACAGTCCCGCCCGCGGCATCGGCAAGACCACCCTCGAGCGCCTCGAGACCCGCGCCTCGTCCCGCGACGAGACGCTCTGGGAGGCCGTCGTCGCCGAAGCGGCGGCGTCGTCGGCTGGGCAGGGAAAGCTCGGCGCCTTCGTCGCCCTCATCTCGGAGCTGCAGACCCTCGCGAAGACGGCCACCGCCCTCGCGGTGGTCGATGCCGTGCTCTCGAAGACCAGCTATATCAACGTCCTCGAGGCCGACGGCACGGTCGAGTCCGAGACCCGCGCCGAGAACGTCCGCGAGCTCGTCAGCGCCATCGCCGCCTACACCCAGCGCGCGGAAGAGCCCGGTCTCGGGGGCTTTCTCGACGAGGTGGCGCTCGTCTCGGCCCTCGACACCGACGGCGAGTCTGCCGACATGGTCGTCCTCATGACCGCCCACATGGCCAAGGGGCTCGAGTTCGACGTGGCCTTCGTGACCGGCCTCGAGGAGGAGCTCATCCCGCACGTCAACAGCAGCGAGTCCGCCCGCGGCCTCGAGGAGGAGCGGCGCCTCGCCTACGTGGCGCTCACGCGCGCGCGCCTCCATCTCCACCTGAGCCACGCGGGCACCCGCCGTCGCTTCGGGCAGGTCAAGCTCATGAGCCCGAGCCGCTTCCTCGACGGCCTGCCGCGTGACCTGCTGCGCCTCGAGGGGCTCGCGGGACGCGGCAGCAACCTCGGCGGGGGTGGCAGCGGCGGGCTCGGGCGGCTCGTCGGCGCCGCGCGCACCGAGGCCTCCGGCAATCCCTTTGCCAGGTCCTACGCGCAACCTGCTGCACATCGCGCAGGCCGCCAGGCGCACGACGAAGCGGGCACCGACGCGTCCGCCGACAGCCCGTGGGAGGCCCCCGCGCGCGCCACCCGCCAGGTCGTCCACGATCCGACCGACGTCCGCGACCCGACGCCCTCGTGGGAGGACGAGAGTCAGGATCGCGAGGACGGGGTCCTCGCCCGCGGGCGGCGCATCTTCCATCCGACCTTCGGCGAGGGGCGCGTCGAGCTCGTCGAGGGGGACGGCCCGAACGCCAAGGTCACCGTCCGCTTCCGCGACAGCGTCCGCAAGATCGTCGCCCGCGCCCTCGTGCTCCGCTGACCACGTCGGGAAGCTCCTGACCACGCTCGTGCGTTCGACCCGCTGCGCCGCGTCGTGGCTTGGCCCCCCTTGCCCAGCCGCGCGCGGTGCCGCACGGTCCCGGTCCCACCTCGCCGCCGTCGCGGCCGAGGTCCCGGCTGTCACAGGTTTGCAGGATGATGCGCACGAACATGCCACCCCATCGCTCGCTCCTCTTGGCGCTGTGCCTCGTCACCTCGGCCGCCCACGCCCGCGCAGAGGCCCCCCTCTGGACCGAGGGCTCGGCCCTGCCCGGCCTCGCTCCCGACGCACCCGTCTCGACGCGCGCCTTCGCCGATCTCGCGCGCGCGCTCTCGCCAGCCGTCGTGGCCGTCCTCGTGACGCGTCCCCCCGCGCCAACGCTGCCGCACCGCGGCCTCCCCGAGGGCTCGGGGCAGGGCTCGGGCTTCATCATCCGCGCCGACGGTCTCGTGCTGACGAACCATCATGTCGTGCGGGACGCGAGCGACATCCGTATCCGCCTGATGGACGACACCGAGCATGAGGCCCGCGTCATCGGCGCCTTCGCCCAGCTCGACGTGGCGCTCCTGCGGTTCGACCCGCCAGCGCCCCAGCCCGTCGCCCCGCTTGGCGACGCCCGCGCGCTCGACATCGGCGAATGGGTCATCGCAATCGGCAACCCCTTCGGCCTCGGCCACACCGTGACCGCCGGGATCGTGTCCGCCAAGGGGCGCCGCGACATCGTCCCAGCTGGGCGCGAGCCGAACATGGCGCCCTTCATCCAGACCGACGCGAGCATCAACCCCGGCAACTCCGGCGGACCGCTCATCAACGTCCGCGGCGAGGTCGTCGGCATCAACACCGCCATCAACGCGGCTGGCCAGGGCATCGGCTTCGCCGTACCGATCGACATGGTCAAGACCATCCTGCCTCAGCTCGCGCGTGGCCGCGTCGAGCGCAGCTTCCTCGGCCTCCGCTTCGGTCCGGTCCCGCCCGAGGCCCGGGCTGGTCGGGACGAGCTGCGACGTGGCGCGCTCGTCCGGGACGTTGTCGCGGGCGGACCCGCTGCGCGCGCGGGCGTCACCGAGGGCGACATCATCACGCGCTGGGACGGGACGCCGCTGCGACACTGGGAGGAGGTCGCCTGGCTCGCGGCGACGGCTGGCGCTGGCCGGGCCATCGAGATCGGCGTCACGCGCCGCGGGCGCGACCTCGCCCTGCGGGTCACGCTCGACCGCTTCCCCGAGGATGACGCGGCGCGCACGTCGACGGCCGCCGAAGGCGCTGCGACCGATGTCGCCGCGGTCGGTCTCACCGTGCGCGCGCCGACACCCGCGGAGGCCCGCAGCGCCAAGCTCGCGACCGGTGTCGGGGTCGTCGTGACAGCGGTCGTGCGCGCGACGCCAGCGGCGATCCTCGGCTTGCGCGAGGGTGACGTCATCGTGTCGGTGAACCGCTCAGAGGTCCGCGGCGGAGAGCGCGGCTTCAAGTCCCTCGTCGAGGCCGTCCCCGAGGGCGAACTGCTCGCCTTTGGCGTCAAGCGCGGTGACCGCTACTTCATGCGGGCCTACACGCGCTGAAATACCGTCCCGACCCGTGGGGTGGGTCCGCGCCAAGCTGCGCCGTCCATGCGTTGACGACCTGCGCGCGCCCGTGCTAGTTCCGTCAGACTGCGGCGCGTGAGGCCTCACGCCAGCGCCACTCGCACCGCACCCCCAGACAGGCGGTCAAGCATGCATCTGGAGCCCATCGTCCAACTCAGAGGCCCGGGAGGGCGCCCCTCGCGGCGTCGTCCGGGAGACCGCAGCCGCGGGACCTCAGCGACTCTCGTGGTCGGTCTGCTGGCCGTCAACTATTTCATCTTCTTCACGGGTGACGAGTCCGCCCCCAGCGCCGCCGTCGTCGACGGGCCAGTGACGCTCGCCGCCGCAGGCGCCGAGAGCCCGGCCGGGTCGGCTCGCGCCCCAGGTGACATCGTCGACCCGACGACGCGCCGCGATGACTTCGGCGACCCGGTCGGCCGCCGCGTCGACGGCCAGATCAAGCGCGGGCAGAACATCCTCACGGCACTTCGCAGCGTCGGGATCGACAGCCACAGCGCCCGCCCGCTTGTCCGCGTGATGGGCGACATCTTCGACTTCCGCAAGGCGCAGGTCGGCGACGCGTTCTCGGCCCTCATCGACGACGACGGCCGCGTCATCCACTTCGAGTACACGCAGTCCCCGCTCGACATCTATGAGGTCATCCTGACCGAGGCCGGCGAGTACCAGGCGCGCAAGAAGAAGGTCCCGACGCGCGTCGACATCGCCCACGTCGGCTGTGCCATCCGCTCGAGCCTCTACGCATCGCTCACGCGCTGCGGCGAGGGCCCCGAGCTCGCGTCGAGCATCATCGAGCTGCTCGCGTGGGACATCGACTTCTTCCAGGACGTTCGCGACAACGACGAGCTCAAGGTCATCGTCGAAAAGATCTCGATCGACGGGAAGTTCCTCCGCTACGGGCGCATCCTCGCGGCCGAGTTCCGCGGCAAGGCCGGCACGCACCGCATCGCGCATTACCGTGACCCCGATGGCGTCGAAGGCTACTACAAGCCCGACGGCGTCGCGGCGCGCAAGGACTTCATCAAGTCGCCGCTCAAGTACACCCGCGTCGCGTCCGACAGCCAGTCGGCCGTCCGCACGAGCCTCAAGACCGCCTCGGCGGTCACCTACACGGCGGCCCCCAAGACGGCCGTCCAGGCGGTCGCCTCGGGCACCATCATCGCGGCGAGCGAGCAGGAGGACGGCGGCTTCCTCGTGACCATCCGCCACGACAACGATTTCGTCTCGTCCTACAGCCACCTCGGCAGCCTGTCGCCCGGCATCACGGTCGGCGCGCTCGTGACCCAGAAGACCGTCATCGGCAAGCTCGGCAAGAAGGTCTCGGGCGACGATGGCGCGCAGATGGTCTTCGCGCTGAAGAAGGACGGCCGCTTCATCAACCCGTTGACCACCAACTACGCCGAAGGGGCCGCGGTCGCCCCCGACCACCGCACCCACTTCGAGCACACGATCGACGGGCTCTTCCAGGGTCTCGGCGAGATCCCGGTCGTCGGGCTGCCCGACCAGCGCACCTGAGCCGCGGCCGCCTTGCTGAACCGTCGCGTCTACGACCACCTCGAGCGCCACCCGCGGCAGCGCCACGCGCTCTTCGGGCTCATCGGGGTCGCCCTCTTCGCGCTCGGCGCCGCCTACATCGGCCTCCAGCGACGGCCTGACCCGCTGACGCACCAGGTCATGGCCGGCGACCTCGTGGCCCCGGGCTGGCCGCTCTGGCTGAGGGTCCGGTCGCGCTCGGCCCATGCCGGCGTCCCGGTCGCGCCACGCGTCACGGCGGTCACACTCGGAGGCCGCACCGTCGCCTTCACCCAGCAGGTCGGCGACCCGACGCTCGTCCATGTCGAGGTGCCGCCCGATCTCGACGTCTCCGCGCTCGCCATGCCGCTCGCGCTGTCGCTCGCCGAGCGCGCCACGCCAAACCCGCTCATCGTCGCGCTGTCAGCCACCGCGCGCGACCCGGAGTCCGCCACCCCGCCGCGGCGGGCCCCACCCCGTCGACCGACGAAGCGCCCTGTCCGCCTCGAGCTCCAGCCCGAGCATGGCGACGTCGTGAGCCACCTGCCGAACCGCCTCTTCCTGCGCATCCTCACCCCCGACGGAGCCCCGCTCACGAGCGCTGCCGTCACGGTGCGTCACGCCGAGCAGACCGCGCCCGCGAACCTCGACGCCACCGACGCCGACGGCTTTACGTCGTTTCAATTGAACCCCAGGCGTCCGAACCTCGACCTCCGCTTCACCGTCGCCCACCCGAACCTCGGCGAGGCGCCTGTCGAGCTCGTCGAGCCGCTCTTCGCCGTGGGCCGCCAGATGGTGGTCGACGGGCTGCCTCCGGTGGCTCCACCCGACACCCCGCGGCCGCTCGCGGTCCGAACCACGCGCGACAGCGGCGATCTCCACTGTGACCTGCGCCGCGGGCGCCTGCATCTGGCGAGTTGGCGCCTCGGGATCGGCGGCGACGGCCTCGCCCGGCTCACCCTGCCCGCGCTGTCCCGCGCTGGGCGTTACGACCTGCAGTGCGGCATCAACGTGATGATGCCTGGGACGACCATCCTGTCGCGGGCCTTCTGGGTGGGCGATCCGGCCCATCCGCGGGCCCTGCTGGACGCGGGCGTGGCGGGTGGCTTCCTGCCCCTGACGACCCCCGAGGCCCCGCCCGAGGCGCTCCGGTGGCCGTGGCTCATCGCCCGCCTGTCCGACCGCGAGGTCCCCTCGGCGCTGCGCCTCAACACGCAGCAGGCGGCGGTCGTCGCGGCCGATGGCGTCTGGGAGGACCGAAAGTTCATGACGCTCGTCAGCCTCGCGGGGGCCATCCTCCTCATCCTGCTCGCCGGGCTCGACCTCGCGCTGTCGCAGGCGCTCGCGAACCGTGCGCGGCTGCGGGCCTGGGAGGCTGAGGCGGCGGCCTCGGGCGATATCTCTGGCGAGGCGCTCGGCACCGACGCGCTCGACCCGATGGCGCATCAGTCGGCGTCGCGTCTCGCCGAGACACGAGGCTGGCTCTTGCTCGCCCTCGCGGTCGGGACGGTCGCCGCGAACATCGTCGGCTTCCTGCTCCTCTCGGGGATGTTCCTGAACTGATTCAGGAACTTATGGCCTGCGCGCCCCGAGCAGCGCGCGGTAATCCGAGCCCTCGAGGAGACAGAACTCGCAGGTCTCGCGAAGACGCGACACAAGCCGGTCGCCGATGCGGTCCTCGAGGGACTCCTCGGCCCGGCGCCGCCCGCTCTGGGGCTGCTGGGCGCGCCGATCGAGGTCGTCTGCGAGCAGGAAATTCGTCGTCGCGATGACGACCCGCCCCGCGTTGTAGCGGCGCGTGATGAGCTGGTCGACGATGGTCCACTCCCACGGCGTCGCCTGCCCCTTGCCGAGGTCGTCGAGGACGAGGACTGGGGTCTCGACGAGTGGCGCGAGGATCGAGGCCTCGCTCTCGGCGCCACCGCGTCCATCAAACGTGCTGCGGATGCGCGCAAGCAGCTGATAGTAGTCGACAAAACGACATCCGATGCCGCGCTCGAGGGTGAGATGCGCTAGCAGCGCGCACACGAGGTGGGTCTTGCCGAGGCCTGGCCCGCCGACGAGCACGAGCCCCCGCGGGGTCTCTGGGCGCGGCGCTGGCACGGTCTCACCGCGTCCTGGCAGCGCTGGGGCCCCGCGGGCAAGGTCTCGCGTGGCGGGCCGCCCAGGGCCGGGACGAGCGGGTGGCGGCGTCACGGCGAGCTGCTGGTAGCGCGTCACGAGCAGCTTCGCGCGCACGAGCGACTCGAGCTTGCGATCGCGGAAGCCGGTCGGGTCGTCAGGTCCGCGCAGCGACAGCGTCTTCTGCGCGTAGGCCGCCGGGATGCCAGCCGCGTTGAAGGCCCGCACGCGCTCGAAGATGCGGGCGCAATCGCATGGGACCGCGACCTCCCACGGGCCGTCCCGGACGATGCGGAAACGCGTCCCGCGACACATCGCGCACGTGTCCTGGCAGGCGCAGACGCTCGCCTGTGCGAGCTCGCCGTCGCGGCCGATGAGGTGGCCGAGGCCCTGACAGGCGGGGCAAGGGGTCTTCATGAGCGGATGAGCGCCTCCAGCAGCTCGGACAGGCCAAAATATGACCGCACAGCGCCAGCCTTCGCAAGCGTCTCGGCCTCGGCGCGGGCCCGCGGGCTGCTCTGCCGCCAGGTCTCGGTCGCCATCACGCCAGCCTCGGCCTCGGCCATGACCGTTGGCGGCGTGAGCGGGGTCAGCGCGGCGATCAGCTCGGCGTCGGTCTCGGCCGCGACCTCCCACAGGTCCCGTCCGTCCGCCTCGGCCTGCGCGAGCCGCCGCCACGCCTGACGGAGTGCCTCGCGGGGCAGCCCTTCCGCGAGGCCCTCCCCCGCGGTCCGCACAAGCCCCATGAGCCGCGGCCAGTGGCTTCGCTCGGCCGTCGAGGGCAGCTCCGCCGTCGCGGTGACACCCGCCCCGACGCGTCGCGACACGAGCGCCGCGAGGCGACGGGTCACGGCACCAAGCGCAAAGCCAGCCTTCCCGCGCCGCTTCGCCTCGGCCGCGGCGTGCTCGGCGGCCGCGAGCACGTCCGCGAGGGCATGCCCAGCCTCCCGCCATCCGAGCACGACATGCACCTCGACCCCCGAGAGCGCGTAACCGCTGCCACGCAGCTCGGTCACGCGTGCCTCGACAGCCTGCACGAACGCATTCGCGGCGCTTTCCAACGAGGTCCCTGGTCCTTGCAGTTGCAACGAATGTGCCGCTCGCCCCGCACCTCAGACGTCGAGGTTCCGGACCTGCAGCGCGTTCGTCCAGATGAACTCGCGGCGCGGCGCGACCTCGGCGCCCATCAGCACGCTGAACATCTCGCCCGCCTGGTCGGCGTCCTTGATGGTCACCTGCAAGAGCGTCCGCGCGTTCGGGTCGAGCGTCGTCTCCCACAGCTGCCCGGGGTTCATCT
>SYAK01000288.1 GCA_005788935.1 Pseudomonadota bacterium | reverse complement strand
TTTCAACCTGTTGAGCCATCGTGCATCTTCCTTTTCTTTGCAACTCAAAGTATGCACGAATGGCTCAACACCTCAATTTCCTAATGCCTGAAACAGGATGAGGGGGCCTTGAATCTGCCCCCTCATCTTGAATCACACCCCCGGTCAGCGCTCGCGAGCGCCCGATGCCGATCTCGCGACGATGAGCGTGGCGACGGGTGACCGTTCGGCCCTGCAAACCGCCTGTGGTGCTGCTGGCGTCAGCTTCCGCGCTTCGGGCTTGCGCCGGGCTCGCCGGGTCTGTACGCTTGTTCAGGCATGCGCGCAAGTTCAGTTGCGCGGCGGTTCGTACTGGCCCGCAGAGACCCCACGGAGGCCCCCGATGCAAGCTGCGATGTCCCTCAGCGCTCTCCGCGCGCTCTTCCCAGCCGCCCATCCGGATGCGCTCCCGGTCGCCGACAACGCCCTGTTCATCCTCGGGGCGCTGCGGGGCAAGGTCGCCGAGCTGTCAATCCGCGCGAGTCAGGCGGGGGGGCTGACCATCGCGCTCGGGCTGCTGCATGAGGCGCAGCTGGAAGGCGCGAACGTCGCGTGGGTCGCGGCGGCCGGTTCTGCTGCTGCGGCGGCCTTCTTCCCGCCCGACGCGGCGGCCATGGGGCTCGATCCGGCGGCGCTGCCATTCATCCGGGCGCCCGATCCCCGGACCGCCGGGCGCGCGGTGTCCCATCTGCTGCGGGCGGGGGCCTTCGCCGCGGTGGTCCTCGATCTGCGCGCGACACCGGCCTCGGGCGGGCCGCTCGTGCCGCAGGCACTGCTCGCACGCCTCGTCGGCCTCGCCCAGAAGAGCGACGCGGCGCTCCTCGTCCTGACCGACAAGGCCCCGGGGGAGGAGAGCCTCGGCTCGATCGTCGGACTACATGTAACAATATGTTGCAGCGCACTGAAGAGCGCCTCCGGTGGGCCCCCGCGGCATTTCCAGCTGTCCCTCGCGGCCGCCAAGGACAAGCGCCGCGGGCCAGGCTGGTCCGAGCGCCGCGTCTTCTCCGCGCCACCTGATCTGGATTGAACCTGGACTGAGGGAGGGCCCGCCGATGCGCCGCCTCGCCTGCCTCGACATCCCCGCGCTGCCGCTGCAGCTGATGCTGGTCTCGCGCCCGGCCTGGCGCGCGCTGCCTGCAGCGGTCGTCGACGAGGACCGCCCCCAGGGGACGCTGTCCCACGTGAACCTCGCGGCGCGGCGGCTCGGCGTCTTGCCGGGGCAGCGCTACGCGACGGCGCTCGGGCTGTGCCGCGAGCTGCGGGCGGGCGTCATGCTGCCCGCCCACGTCGGAGACGCCGTGGCGCGTCTTGGCGAGACGCTGCGAGGCTTCACGCCCGAGCTCGAGGCGTCGCCGGACGAGCCGGGCGTCTTCTGGCTCGACGCGGCCGGACTCGTCGGGCTGTTCCCGTCCCTCGAGCGCTGGGGCGAGGGGGTCCTCGAGGCGCTGGCGCAGACGGGGCTGCGGGCAGCGCTCGTGGTGGCCTTCAGCCGCTTCGGCGGCTACGCGCTGGCACGCGACCTGGGGGCCCGAATCGAGCCGTCGGAGGCGCCAGGAGGCGAGGGTGGGGGCCCCGCCAGGGACACGCCGAGGGTCCTCGCGAGCCCCGAGGACGAGCGACGCCTCGTCGCGCGGGTGCCGCTCGCACATTTGCAACTGAAAGCATCTGCGCGTGAGCGGCTGCTGAGACTTGGCGTGCGCACGGTCGGCGAGCTCGGAGCGCTGCCGTGGGCGGGCCTCATGCGGCGCTACGGGCCCGAGGTTGCGCGGCTGCATCGGCTCATCCACGGCGAGGACACGACCCCGTTCACGGGCGAGGCGCTGCCGCAACACTTTGTCACGCGCGAGGATCTCGACCACCCCGAGGGCGACGCGACGCGTCTGCTGTTTCACCTGAAGGCGATGCTCGACGCGCAGCTGCCGTCGATCCGCGCTGCCGATCGCGAGGTCGCGGGGCTCGTCGTGGGTCTCGGCCCCGAGCCACGCTCGCCATCGGCGCCAGTCGTCTTCGAACCGCACGCGCTGAGGCCCGCCGCTCCGACCCTCGAGGCGTCGCTGCTGCTCGAGCTCATCCGCCTGCGCCTCGAGCACCTCGACACGAAGGGCGGGCTGCGCGCCGGTGTCGTGGCGCTGACGCTCGAGCTGCTGCCGACGCCTGCAGCCCACGCTCAGGGGCAGCTCTTCCGCGCCTCGCCACATCAGGACACGGCCCTCGCAGCCACCGCGCTGGCGCGCGTCCGGGCCGAGCTCGGCGAGGAGGCGGTCGGTCGGTTCGTGATGCGAGAGGCCCACCTCCCGCGGGCCTCCTTTGCGTTCCAGCCGCTTGAGGACGCACCGCTGTCAGCGCCGTCCGCGACCGTCTCCGAGGCCGAGGACGCGACGTATGCGCAATTTATGGCGGATAATGATGATGGCCGCATTGTACTTGACAAGAAACGTGCCATGCCTGGGGCGGACGTGGTGGAGGGTGTTCTCGTCCGCGCATTGCTCCCCGAGCCGCGACCGCTGCCGCGAGGCGCCCTGCCAGCGCTCACCGATCCGCACGCGCTTCCACAGCCGTCCTCGCCGCAGTTTGTGCGTCTCTTTGCGCCCGCCGAGCTCTCGGGCGGTTGGTGGCGGCGCGAGGTGGCGCGCGTTTACGCCTGGGTCGAGACGGTCGACGGGGCCTTCCTCTGGGTCTACTGGGACGCCGCGCGCGCCGCCTGGTTCGAGGAGGGGCGCCTCGCATGACGCTGCCATGGGTCCCGCTGCGTGTTCGCAGCAATTTCAGCTTCCTCGAAGGTGCGAGCCACCCGCGCGAGCTCATCGCGGAGGCTGCGCGCCTCGGCCTGCCAGCCCTCTCGCTGACCGACCGCACCGGGGTCCACGGGGTCGTGCGGGCCCACGTCGCGGCGCGCGAACACGGCGTCCGGCTGCTGCCAGGCAGCGAGGTCGAGCTGACCGACGGGGCGTGCGTCACCCTGCTCGCATCCGACCACGCCAGCTGGAGCGCGATCTGCCGCCTCATCACCCTCGGGCGTACCCGCGGCCCGAAGGGGACGTTCATCCTGCAGGCATCTGACATTCTTGACGATTCGTCAGGCGTTGTCGCGGTTGCTCCTGACCTTCCGCGCCTGCCTGCCGCGCTGAGAGACGGCCTCCGTGGACGGCTCTACGCAGCCATCACGCGCCACCTGGCCCCGGGTGACCGGGCCCGAGAGCGCCGTGTCCGGGACGCAGCCGAGCGCTACGGCGTCCCGACCGTCGCCGCGCCCGAGGTCCTCTACCACGAGGCCGCCCGGCGCCCGCTGCACGACGTCCTGACCTGCATCCGCCACGGCGTGTCGGTCTCGACCGCAGGGCGCCTCCTGCGCCCGAACCGGCGCTTCGAGCTGCCGTCATCCGCGGCCGTCGCCGCGCGCTACGCCGACGACCCTGCGTCCGTCGCGCGCACAGCAGAAATCGCCGGGCGCTGCACCTTCAGCCTCGCTGAAATCCGCTATCGCTACCCGGCCGAGCGCGTGCCAGATGGTTTGAGTTCAAATGATCATCTGCGCCAGCTGACCCTCGCAGGGGCCCGAGCCCGCTACGGCCGCGACATCCCGCCCGACGTGACCGCCCAGCTCGAACGCGAGCTCGGCCTCATCGCGGAGCTTGATTACGGTGGCTATTTTCTGACGATGCACGAGCTCGTCACCTTCTGCCGCGCCGAGGGGATCCTGTGCCAGGGGCGCGGCTCGGCCGCC
>SYAK01000287.1 GCA_005788935.1 Pseudomonadota bacterium | reverse complement strand
GTCTACAACCTCCCAGGCTCCTTCTACGGCGCTGTTCGCTGTTTTGTACCAGTGGAGCCTGTCCTCTGCTCAACTACCAGCATTTCTACATTTCTTTCAGGTCTACTGTTTCTACAACCGGCTTCTACAGTGCTGTCTGCTGTTCTACCCCTTCGAGATCGCGCAGCACCTGCTCGCCCTCGCGGGCTTCGGCGCGCTGCTGCTCGACTTCTCGGCGCTCATCGTCCTCGTCCTCCTCCTCGCCGGTCTCCCCGCCTTCATCGCGGAGGCCCGTTTCGCCCGGGACGCCTTCCGCCTCTTCAACTGGCGGACCCCAGAGACCCGCGAGCAGAACTACCTCGAGACCGTCCTCGCGCGCGACGACCACGCCAAGGAGGTCAAGCTCTTCGGGGTCGGACCGGCGCTCCTTGGCCGGTACGTCGCCATCTTCGACCGCGTCTACGGCGAGGACCGTGCGCTGACGATCCGGCGCGGCCTGTGGGGCGCGGCCCTCGGCGTCCTCGCGGTCGGCGTCTTCTACGGCGCCTACGGCTGGATCGCGCTCGCCACCATCGACGGAGGCCTGTCGCTTGGTGCCATGACGATGTACCTCTGGGTCTTCAAGCAGGGTCAGACGACGCTCACCGCGACGCTCGCCGCGGTCGGCGGCCTCTACGAGGATACCCTCTACCTGACGACCCTCACCGAGCTGCTCGAGACGCCCGTCACCCGCGTCGAGGCCCCGACCGAGGCCGCCCCTCCGCCACGCCCAGACGACGGACTGCGCCTGGCGGGCGCCTCGTTCACTTACCCAGGCAACAACCGCCCAGCCCTCGACGGGCTCGACCTCCACATTCCGCGCGGCACCCGCCTCGCGATCGTCGGCGACAACGGCAGCGGCAAGACCACCCTCGTGAAGCTCCTCGCCGGCTTCTATGCGCCGTCGCGCGGCCGACTGACTTACGCGGGGCGCGACATCGCAGCGAGGTCCGAGGGGATGGCCAGCTGGGATCCGGCCGACTATCGACGGCGCGTCTCCATCATTTTCCAGGACTTCAACCGCTATCAGCTCACCGTCGGCGAGAACATCGGCGCGGGCGACGCGGACGGTCTGGACGCACCGGCACGCTGGCCCGCCGCGGCCGAAAAGGGGCTCGCAGCTCCGCTCGTCGCCACCTTGCCCGACGCCTTCACGACGCGGCTCGGCCGCTGGTTCAAAGGGGGCCGCGAGCTGTCGCTCGGCCAGTGGCAGAAGATCGCGCTCGCGCGGGCCTTCATGCGACCGGACGCCGAGATCCTGATCCTCGACGAACCGACCGCGTCCATGGACGCCGAGGCCGAGGCCGCTGTCTTCGCCCGCTTCCGCGAGGTGACAGAGGGACGGATCGGCGTCGTCATCTCGCACCGCTTCTCGACCGTCCGAATGGCCGACGTGATCATCGTCCTCGACGCGGGGCGCATCGTCGAGCGCGGCAGCCACACCGAGCTCATCGCCGCAAAGGGACGCTACGCGCACCTCTATGCGATGCAATCCGCCGCCTTCCTCGCGACCGCCGCGGACACCTGAAGGTGCGGGTCAGGTTGCTGGCGGCGCGCTCGTCGCGAGACGGTCGATGAGCGGCCACCATGGCTCGAGCGGGCCCCAGATGCTCGGAGCGGCGGGCGCGGGCGGAGCCTCGGCCGCCGGAGGGGCGGGCGGAGGCACTGCTGGCTTGACCGCGCCGCTACCGTCGACGGGCGACGCCGGGGTAGGCAACACGACCGGTGGCACCGCGACAGGCGCCGCAGCCCCCGCGGCAGGCCTGGCCACGCGAGCATCCGACGGGTCTCCACCGGGAGGCGGCACCTCGGCGCCGACCGCGTCGAGTGGCATGTCGGACGGATCGCCCCCGCCAGCCGCCTGCACCCCTTCGCCCTCGCCAGGCGGACCGCCTCCATCCATCGCGCCCGCAGCCTCGTCGAGGGGCTTGTCGTTCGTCGGGATGAGGCTCGACATCGACAGCACGAAGTCGACGCGGCGGTTCTCCGTGCGCCCCTCGGGCGTATCGTTGCTCGCCACGGGCTGGTATTCCGAGTAGCCGACCGCCGCGAGACGCTTCGGGTCGATGCCGCCGAGCCGCGCCACCGTCACCACGACCGTCGTCGCGCGGCCCGTCGCGAGGTCCCAGTTCGAGCGGAAGCGGGCCGTCGTGATCGGGACGTTGTCCGTGTGTCCCTCGACGCGGATGGCGAGCGCGCGCTGTCGGAGCTCATCGGCGATACTGACGAGCAGCGGCAGCGCCTCGACCCGGATCTGGTCGTCGCCGCTGTCGAACAGGGCCGTCGCGTCGAGCCGGAGGACAAGCTCGTTGCCACGTCGCAGGACCTTCACACCGACGAGGTTCGCCTCGAGCTCCGCCCGCTCCTTGATGACGCTCTCAAGCTCGGCGAGCTCTTCCGGGAAGCGCAACGCCGAGTCGTTCGAGGCGCACAGGTTGCACATCGACTGCAGCGGCGGCGCGCTCGCGGGGTGATCGGCGATGATCGACGCCGCCATCGGCGCCTTCTTCAGATCGTCCGCCCGCGGCAGGTAGCCGCGCTCGTCCGTCTTGATCCCGGTCGCGAACGAGAAGGACTCCTGAAACCGCCCAGCCCGCTTCGAGTCGACCTGCGACACCGAGAACATGACCACGAAAAAGGCGAAGAGCAACGTGATGAAGTCGGCGTAGCTGACCAGCCAGCGCTCGTGGTTCACATGCTCTTCATGCTTCTTCTTCGACACGTTCTACCCCGGAGGCGCGTGGTTCGGGTCAGTGATGCGTCGCGATGTACGCCATCAGGCGCTCGCGGACGATCTTCGGGTTGAGGCCCGCCTGGATCGCGAGGATGCCGCTCAGGATGAGGTCGCCATCCCGGGTCGCAACCATGTGGTTCGTCTTGATGCGGCCCGCGAGCGGCAGGAAGAAGATGTTGGCGGCCGCGACGCCGTAGATCGTCGCCACGAAGGCGGTCGCGATGCCCTTGCCCACGGCCTCGATGTCGGTGAGGTTCTGCATGACGTGGATGAGGCCGAGGACGGCGCCGATGATGCCGACGGTCGGGCTGTAGCCGCCACCCGCCTCCCACACCTTGGCGCAGTTCGTGGTGTGCTCCTCGTCCTGGGCCATGGCGGTCTCGAGCGTCGAGCGGATGACCTCCGAGTCGCAGCCGTCGACCGCCATCAGGATGCCCTTCTTGAGCAGCGGGTGGCTCGCCTGCTCGGCGACCTTCTCGAGCCCGAGGACGCCTTCCTTACGGGCGAGCTGGGCGAGATTGACGCACTCCTCGACAAGCGTCGCGGCCTGATCCGGCGGCTTCTTGAACAGCTTGATGGCCTGCTTCACGGCGCCGCCGATGAGGGGCAGCGGAAACTGCACGATGACGGCGCCGAGGGTGCCGCCGATGACGATCACGAAGGCCGGGATGCCGACGAGGGCCTCCGTGTGACCGCCTTCCATGATGTTGCCGCCGAGGATCGCCACGACCGCGACGAGCACTCCGATGATGACTCCTGGATCCATCCCCATCTCCGTCGCGCCCGAGCGCGCTGTCGATCCGACCGTGTACGAGTCTTGTGCCGCTTGAACGCGGCGTGTCAGTGGGTCGGCCCACCCCGACGGGTGACCGGGCCCGACCCCTCGAGTCCCGCGTCGGCGAACTGCCCCGAGTGCGCCCCGTGCTGAACGCGCTGGTGATGCCCGAGCACGCGCGCCACGAGCTCGTCGAGGCTCTCCCGCACCATCAGCTTGTCCCCGCCCACAAAGCACAGGACGGTGTTGGCGCCCGCGTCCACCCAGAGGATGTTGTCCGGGTTCACAGCCACGGGCTCTTGATTCAACCGGGTCAGGCGGATCATGTTGCCTCCTCGTCGGCCGACGCCCCCGTCGCCTCGGCTCGGGCGTAACGCGCCCGTGCCCTCGCATGCTGCCGCGCCTCGGCGAGCTGGGCAAGAATCGAATCCGACAGTCGACGCAGTCCGTCGCTCACGCGGGCCTCCCGCTCGGCAAAGCGGGGGCGCAGCGCGTGCGGCAACGATCGCCCCGCCAAGGCGTCCTCGAGTTCGAGGATGGCCGCCTCACGCCCCGCGATGCGTTCGACAAGCTCGTCTGGATCGCCAGCGACGAGCGCCTCCTCAGCCGCGTCGGACCACGCCTCGAAGGCGCCGAGCGCGTCGCGCTGCGCCTCGGTCAGCGGTGTGTCCTCACGGGCGGCCTCGGTCATGGACGCGCAGCGCCCGCCGCCTCGGCGGCCGCGATCTTCCAGGCCTCGAACATCTCCTCGAGCTGGGTGATGACGCGGCGCATGAGCTCGAGGTCTCCGGTGATCTGGGACTTCACCAGCATGTTCGACCAGAACTCGTAGGTCTGGTCGAGGGACGCGACGATGGCTGGTGACACGGACGGCCGCAGCGAGTCCTGCAGGTGCGTCAGGATGTCGAGCGCCCGTGTCAGGTTGCGTCCCAACCCCTTGGGGTCGTCAGCCTCCATGGATGCCTCAGCCGCACGGGAAAAGCGGATGAGCCCCTCATAGAGCATCAGCACGAGCTCGCTCGGGCTCGCCGTCATGATCCGCGTCCGCTGATACGTCTGATAGGGGTTCGCCATAACCAGTGCTACTCCTCAGGCCGAGCCTCAGCGGAACATGTTGGCGACCGCGAGTCCCTGCGCCTGCCAGGACGACATCGCTGTTTCCATCACGCTGAACTGTTTCTTCAGCGTGATCTCGTACTTGTCGAGGCGGTCCCGCGCAGAGCCGATGTCCTTCTCGAGACGCGTGCCGTACCGCTCGAGGGAGCCACGCCGAGCCGCGATGACGCCCGTCACGCTCTTGGTGTAGCGGTCAACGAACGCGTCGACGCGATCGACCATGCCGCTCGTGTCTTGCGTGAAGAGCCTCGAGAGATGCTCGGGGTCGGCCGCATAGGTCCGATCGAAGCTCGCGGAGTCGAGTTCGAAGCGACCCGTCTTGGTGGTGCGAAGACCGATCTTGGAGAGGCTGTCGAAGTTCTCGTTCACGCTATCGCCCGACACGGTCTGGGCGAGCGTGGAGCGGAGGTCGGCGAGGACGCGCGACACCATCGGATCGGCGGTCGGCTTCCGACCGCCTTCAGGCGTCTCCGTCATCGATTTCATCAGACCGATGAGCTCGTTGGCCGTGGTCACGAAATTCTCGATCTTCGACTTCGTGCCTGCCTTGTCGGCGGCGACCTCCACGGTCGCGGTCCCGACCTTCATGAAGGAGAGGTCGACGCCCGAGATGAAGGTGCTGTTCTTGTTCGTTCGGGACTCGGCGGTCAGGGCTCCAGGGCCCGAGCCGAACTTCACGAGGGCGTTCCTCGCGGTCTGGGTCGACGTGAGTCCGAGTTCGGACCCATCCGAGCCGGTGTAGACCTCCGTGACGCTCAAGGCATCAGAGGCCGCCTGCCCGAGACGATGCCCAGTGGTGGTGGCCGTCAGCTGGAGATAGCTGGCGTATCCATCGCTGACGACCGTCGCGGTCGCACCGACGCCAGCCGCGTTGATGCGCGACGCCACATCGGTGAGGCTGTCGCCCTCCTTCAGCTCGACCGTGGCAGGGTCGCCTCCATCCGTCGCTATCTGAAGCTCGCCCGCCTTGACAGTGGCACCTGAGGCAAAGCCCGTGGCGTTGCGGAAGCGGGCCGCAAGGGCGAGCTGCGTGACGTCGAGGTCGTAGGTCCCGGGGTCAGCCTTGCCGGAGGTCCCGACCTTCACGACGTCCGTGTTCGAACTCGAGGTGGTGTAGCTCAGGACGCCCTGCGTGGTCGAGAGCGCCTTGGCCGAGGTACGAAGATCTTCAAGCTTATTGGCGAGCTTGCCGAGGTCCGACATCTGGGTGCTGTTCAGGCTCTTCTTCGCCTCGAGCGCCTTGATGGGAGCCTGTCGGGTCGCAAGCGTCGCCTGAATGATCGCCGCCGTGTCCATGCCGGATGCCACGCCATTCATGTTGATCGCCACGATGACCTCGTTTGGTAAGCGTCGAAAGGATTGGCCGATCGACTCTCGGCCGTCGCCAGCCTAGCATGGGGCGCGGGCTGGTGCAAAGACGTCTGAACGCGCGGACGCCTGGAAAACGGACGCCTCCGCCGGAGACCGGGGAGGCGTCGCGTCGCGTCATGAGCCAGCGGCTCAGGCCTGGATCAACCCAAGAGACGCAGGGCGAGCTGCGGCTGCGAGTTGGCCTGCGACAGCATCGACACGGCCGACTGCTGCAGCACCTGCTGGCGCGAGAAGTTCGCCGACTCGAAGCCGTAGTCGGTGTCGCGGATGTTGCCTTCCGCCTGCTGCAGGTTCTCGATGGCCGAGTTGAGGAAGTCGACCGTCGCACCGAGGCGGTTCACACCGGCGCCGATGTCCGCGCGCTTGTCGTTGACCGACTTGAGCGCCGTGTCAATCGAGCTGAGGAGCCCGAGCGCGTTGCTGATGGCGCCCGAGATGGTGCCCGCACCCGCGAGGAGGGCCGAGAAGCCCGCGAGCGCACCCGCGCCGCCGCTGACGCCGCCGCCGAGGTCGACCTTGATGTTGTCGACCGAGGTGACGTTGTCGACGCCGATCTGGAACTGGAAGGTTCCGCTCGTGCCACCCGAGCCGTCGAGCAGCTTGGTGTCGTTGTACTCGGTCGCCTTGAAGATACGGGTGATTTCCGAGGCGAGGGCCTGGAACTCACGGTTCGACGAGGCGCGGTCCGCATCCGAGAGGTTGTCGGAGCCGGCCTGAACGGCCAGCTCGCGCATGCGCATGAGGGTGTTGCTGACGGTCTGGAGGGCCGAGTCGGCCGTCTGCAGCATCGCGGTCGCCTGCGTGCCGTTGCTGCGGGCCTGGCGGTAGCCAGTCGTGCGCGACTTGAGGTTCTCGGCGATCGACAGGCCAGCGGCGTCGTCCGACGAGCTGTTGATGCGCGAGCCCGTCGAGAGCTTCTGCACCGACTTGTTGAGGCCGACGTTGGTGCGCATGAGCGCCTTCTGGGCGTTCAGCGAGTTGTTGTTCGTGTTGACCGAGAAAAGCATGGTGGACGTCCTTTGTGGAGGGCCTGTGTTGTGTGGCGAGCCCGCGCCCCGTTTTGGGACTCTGCGCGCCACGAGGGAGTGAAACGGGAGGTTGGAGCGGTCTCTTAAGGGGTCGTTCGCATTTTTTTTGGCGCACGAGCAAACGTGCGCGCCAAGACAAGTTTCACGCTTGGTGTTCCCCGGTAGGTCCTCCGATCACTTGCACGGGGTGGCACCGCGGGGACGCCTCGTCTGGCCGGACCCCACGGCTCGAGCATGGACGTCACGGTGAACCCATGCGCGAGGCGGGCCACGACGAAGGTCTGCCGGTACTGATGCGACCGCTGCGCCCTGCGGGGGATCCCGATCCGAAGGACGTGGAGACCGCAGCCTGCTGCTACAGGAGCCGGATGGCTGCCTCGGGCGAGGTGTTGGCCTGGGCCGAGACGGCGAGCGCGAGGCGCGCGCGGACGATCTCGATCGGGTCATCCGGTTGAACCTTGCGGGCCTTGGCGGGCGCCGTGGTGGCGGACTGGCTCTCGGCGGCCGTGCGGCGGCGCGCGCCGAGGGTCCGGACAGGCGGCGGCTCCGCCTCGGAACCATCGCGTTGGAGCCGCGTGACGGCGGCCCGGACGGAGGCGCGCGCCCCCGTGATCTGTCGCGCGAGGAGCTCGAGGTCCGACATCAGCGCGGCCGCGCCGTCACGCGATGCGAGATCACCACTCACGCCCATCGGGCCCGCACCCACCTCGGGGGTGGCCCCTGCCGCCACCTGCAGCTGCACGCGCTGTGCAGGCCGACCGCCGCGCTCGGGGGCTCCACCTCGGGTCGGGCCCGGTCGGGGCGCGCCCAGTCCAGCAGACCGCGTGGTCGGCTTGCGTGCCCGAGTCGCCCCCCGGTCGTCACGTTCGTCCGAAACGCCCGGGTCCGGCTGCTCATCCCGGTCACGTTCGGCGGCGTTCGCGGCCAGATAGCCTCCGAGCTGCCCCTCGACGAGGAGTTCGATGTCCTGCTCGAGCTGGGCGAACACGGACGCGAGTGTTTCGTGATCATCGGGCTGACTCGATGATGTCTTGGGGTTGTCGACGGCGCCTTCGACACCCTCGCGTGCGGCCCGCATCGCGAGCTGACGCATCTGTCCGATGCGCATGAGCGCGGCCTGCATCGAGGCGTCCATTGCCTGCAATGCGGCGAGGCGGCGCGTCACGTGCGCGCGGAGGTTCCCGCGACGCACGTCTCCCGAGCGCGGGGCCTCGAACTCCCGTCCCTGGACAGAGGGGGCCACGCTCTGAGCCATCGCGAGCGAGCGCGCCTGCGCATCGGGGCTCTGCGCTCCGTCGGCCCGCACGACGGCCTGCGGTCGGGGCAAGAGGCTCCCGGGCACGGGGGTCGGCGCGGCGCTTCCCGAGGCGCGAGAGGGGCGAATCGGAGCTGAGTCGGAGCTGGTTGTCGGGATCATGGCGGGGCTCCCTGGCGTGAGCCGGCAACTGAACTGGGAGACGCTGGATCCGGGCCAGACATGACTTGGGACGCGTTCGTCAAACAGGTGGCTCGAGCCCGGCCGTGCCGCCTGCACCGCCGCAAGTATCGCGTGACGATGGGTGTAACGCAACGGAAAAACACAAAAGCCCTCCACGGACGAGCGGGAGGGCCTGATGCAGGGTCGCGCGGACCTGAGCGCTCAGCCGTTCAGCCAGCCCGCGGAAGACTGGGCCATGAGCGTCTTCGAGGTCTCGATGATGGCCTGCAGGTTCGCCTGCGCGTTGGCCATCTCGGACGAGAGGCGCGCGATGTCGACTGCAGTCTCGTCGCCGCGCTCGATCCCGAGCGTCGTCCGGACGTCGAGCCCCAGCATGTCGAGGTTTTCGAGCGTCGCGAGGCGCCCACCAACCTTGGTCCGCGTCGTGACGAGCTGGCTGTGCCCGTCGTTGATCGGCGTCAGCTGAGCGCGGGCCGCGTTGGCGTCCCCCGCCTCGAGGGCCGTGACGAGCGCCGAGAGCGCCGTGATCGTCTCGTTTGTCGCGCCGAAGAGATCTCCGCCCGACAGCGTCGCTGTCATGCGGATTCCAGGCGCCACCTCGACCTCGCGGGCG
>SYAK01000286.1 GCA_005788935.1 Pseudomonadota bacterium | reverse complement strand
CTTTGGCGCCACCTCGCGTGCCGCCCGCGCCGTCGCCCTCCGCCTCGCCGAGCGCGGCCATGATGTGGCCCTCTGTGCCCGCGACCTCGACGAGGTGACGCGCCTCGCCGCCGATGTGGCGGTCCGGACAGGGGTCCGCGCCGTCGGGTACAGCTTCGACGCGACCGCCCTCGACGCCCTGCCCAGCCTCGTCGGGCGCATCGAGGCCGAGGTTGGCCCCATCACGACCGGGCTCGTCGCGTTCGGAGACCTCGGCGACCCGCAGCGGGCGCAGGCCGAGCCGCAGGCGCTGCGCCACGTCCTCGAGGCGAACTTCGTCGGGGCGGCCGTCCTGCTCGAGGCGCTCGCGGGACCAATGGCCACGCGAAAGTCCGGTGCTGTCGCGGTCATCGGCTCGGTGGCGGGAGACCGCGGGCGGCAGAGCAACTACGCCTACGGGAGCGCCAAGGGCGGACTCGAGGTCTTCGTCTCCGGGCTCCGCAACCGCCTCTTCCCGCTCGGTGTCCACGTGCTCCTCGTCAAGCCCGGCTTCGTCGACTCGCCGATGACGTGGGGGCTCGCGACCCGCATCCCCGTCGCCTCGCCAGAGAGCCTCGCGGACGCCATCGTCCGAGGCCTCGACGACCGCCGCGACGTGCTCTATCATCCAGCCTTCTGGCAGGGCATCATGGGCGTCATCGGCGCCATCCCCGAGCGCGTCTTCAAGCGCCTCAGGCTCTGACCCGCGACACCCAAGGCAGGTTCGCCATGAACATCCTCGACGAGATCGTCGGCTTCTTTACCCGCATCTTCCGCCAGCGCGTCAACTCGATTGAGTCGCAAGCGAAGTCCAGGATGATGAACGCCCAGTATCGTGCGCAGTCGAGCGTCACGAACGCGCTCAACAAGAAGCTCGACGCGGGCGTCGACAAGGCGAAGGCCGCCGTGACCGGGGGCCCGAAGAAGTGAGCCGCGGCCGTCGCCTCGCTGCGCTCGCCGCGCTCGGCCTCGCGCCTGCCTCCGCCGCCTGCCTCGACGGGTCCGAGCTCGTTGCGCTTCAGGCTGCCTCAGATCTCGTCGACGCCGGGGCCCGCGACGCGACGAGCGCCCGCCCGGACAGCGGTGACATGCTGAACCCACCCGAGACGACGTCGACCGTCGACCTCGATTTCCGCGAGGTGCGCTGCGAGGGGGCCCTGCGTCCGCTCGTGGTCACCGGCGACGGCATGCCCGCGTCCGAGGCGCCCCCGGCTTGCTCCGAGCCCGTCGCGACCTCGAAGCCGTCGACCTCGGCCGCCCACATCCCCGACGAGGAGCCGCTCGCCTGGGAGGACTCGCCGCCGTCGTCAGGGCCACACAGGGCGCGCTGGGGCAAGTGGGGGGCTTATACGTATCTCTCGCCGGTGCGCTGGCTTCACAATCTGGAACATGGCGGCGTCGCCGTCCTCCACGACCCCTGCCTGCCCGAGGCGGACGTCGCGACGCTGCGGGCCTGGGCCAACGCGCGTCCCGATGACGAGACAGGGCCGTTCCGGTGGATCCTCACCCCCTACCCCGGGCTTCGGACGCCAGTCGCGCTGGTCGCGTGGGAGGAGACCCTCCTGCTCCCATGCTGGCGGCCGTCCGACGTGGCGTCGGCGCTCGCGTTCCTCGGGACCCATTACCGCACCGCCTCCGAGGACGTCCCGTTCGACGGTGGCTACGACCGGGGCTGGCTCGGTCGCTGACCGCGGGACGGAGACAAAGCGGCGCTCCCCTGTTCCGTCGAGCTTGTCCCTCGGCTAAGGTGGTCGCCTCGCGCCGGCTTCATCGTCCCCCGGCGCGCTGGAGACCCGATGCAGCGCCCGCCCCGCCTCAGCGTCCTCGCCATCCCGATGACCGTCGTGGGCCTCCTCGCGTGCGGTGGCGATGATCGCCAGGGATCGGCGAGCGTTGGGGACACCAGCGACGGACAGACCCTCGACCCGGACACGGTCGTGCTGTTCGACGCGGGAACCGACACCGCGGCTCCCCCACGCGACACGACCAGCGCCGAGGACGCCGACACGGCGGCACCCGCCCCGCGCGCCTTCGGGGCTCCCTGCCAGGGCAACGCCGACTGCGACAGCGGCTGGTGCGTCGACAGCAATGATGGTTATGTGTGCACGATCCCGTGCCTCGAGACCTGCCCCGACGGCTATGACTGCAAGTCGGTCCAGAACAACGCCGGCGACCTGACCTTCCTGTGCGTCCCGCGGGTCCAGCGGGTGTGCACGCCGTGCCTCGAGGACTTCCAGTGCAACGGCGGCGCCTGCCTGACCATCGACAGCGCCCGCCGTTGCGCCTCGCGCTGCGCGGATACCAACGACTGCCCGCGCGGCTACGCCTGCGAGCCCGACCCGTCTGGCGCTGCGACAGGCGGCTTCTGTCAGCCAAGCTCCGGGGCGTGCGACTGCACACCGACCTTCGACGGCACGCAGCGCACCTGCACCCGCGGAAACGATCTCGGGACCTGCCTCGGCGTCGAGACCTGCGACGGCGAGCGGGGCTGGCTCGGGTGCAGCGCGCGAGAACCGCAACTGGAGACCTGCAACTACCAGGATGATGACTGCAACGGCGCGGTGGACGACGCCTTCAAGGACGACGACGGCGTCTACGCGGCCGATGGCGCCTGCGGCAGCTGCAACACGGACTGCACCGACGGCGTGCCGAACGCCGCCGAGGCCGCCTGCGTGGTCGCGCAGGGGCTCGCGCGCTGCCAGGTCGTGACCTGTAACCCGGGGTATGTGCCGCTCAACGACTTCGTCTGCGTGCCAGACGCGGGGAGCCTGTGCCAGCCCTGCACCGTGGACGCCGAGTGCGCGGGGGGCGGCTCCCGCTGCGTCACGCTCGCGGATGGGAGGTTCTGCGGGCGCGCCTGCAGCACGACCACCGACTGTGCCGAGGGATTCGCCTGCAACGAGGTGGCAGGCCTCGGCGTGCGACAGTGCGTGCCGACCTCGGGCAGCTGCACCTGCGATGGGTCTGACACGGACCTCGCGCGCGACTACTCCGTGACGTTCACGCCGCCCGACCCGAGCCGGCCGCAGGTCACCTGCCAGGGCTTCGAGCGCTGCACGAACGACGGCTGGGGCGCCTGCGAGTTGCCCGAGGAGGCCTGCGACGGGATCGACAACGACTGCGATGGCGGCATCGATGACCCCTATCGCACAGGAGAGCGCTACACGGCCCTCGAGCACTGCGGCGCCTGCCGCGTGAACTGCGCGGCCATCACCCGCCCGAACACGGTCCCGAGGTGCGACGCGACGACCGCGGTCCCGCAGTGCGGCTACACCTGCGCGGGCAACGCGGTGGACGTCAACGGGTTCTCCGACGACGGCTGCGAGTGCGTGCCGACACCCGGCCCAGACCTCGCGGGCGACGGCCTCGACTCGAACTGCGACGGCATCGACGGCGAGGTCGGCAACGGGATCTTCGTGTCGCGCGACGGGGCGGCGAACAACCCCGGCACGCGCGAGCTGCCCGTCCCGACGCTGCAGGCCGGCCTCGACCTCGCGGTGACGCGAGGCAAACGCGACGTGTATGTGGCGACAGGCGTCTACAGCGAGAACATCGTGCTCGCGAGCGGCGTCGGCGTCTTCGGCGGCTATTCTCCGGTCTTCGACGAGCGCGCACCACTGCTCTACGAGACGGCGATCATCGGCCAGACGCCGGACGGCACGCGGCTCGGCGCCGTGACCGCGATCGACCTCGGCAATGCGGCGGGGGGCCCCGCGTCCATCCTCGACGGCTTCTCGATCTTCGGCCCGAACGCCGCCAACGTCGCTGGCGCCAACAGCTACGCCGTTTACCTCCGAAACGGCGGCGCCCGACTGCGCGTCTCGAACAACCGCATCTTCGCGGGGCCGGGAGGGCCTGGAAGCCCCGGCACCGCGGGCACGAACGGCGAAAGCGGCGTCGCGGGCAGCAACGGGGTCGCCGCGCGGGACACGACGGGATGCCCACCCGCGAGCGGGTCGAGCGGTGGTGCGGGTGGCGCGCGCACCTGCGGCGGCACGGACGTCGGAGGCGGCACAGGCGGGTCCGCGCGATGCGCCGTCTACGGGGCGACCCCTGCTGCGGCCAGCGAGGGCGCGGATGGCCGAGGCACGGCCCCGGGTGCGGGCGGTCTCGCGGGCTGG
>SYAK01000285.1 GCA_005788935.1 Pseudomonadota bacterium | reverse complement strand
TCGATCCTCGCCAAGGTGACGCGAGACCGCTGGATGGACGCGGCCCACGCGCAGTTCCCGGTCTACGGCTTCGATCGCCACCGCGGCTACCCGACGCCCGCCCACCGCGACGCCATCGCGCAGCATGGGCCATGCCCACTGCATCGGCGGAGCTTCACGCTGCTGCCCGCCGACGGACGCCCGATCGATGCCGCGTGAGCCCTCGGCCCGACAGCGCCTCGGCGCCCGGGCGGAGCTTGAGGCGCGGACCTTTCTCGAGGCGCGCGGGCTCGGGGTCGTCGCGGCCAACAGGCGCGGCGTCGCGGCGGGCGCCGGTCGGTGCGCGCTGGATCTCGTGATGCGCGACGGTGACGTCGCGGTCATTGTCGAGGTCCGCGCCCAGCGTCAGGGCGGCCGCGGCTTCGCAGGGCACCCGGCGCACACGATCGGCCCCGACAAGCAGGCGCGGGTGGTGCGGGCCGGGCTCGCGTGGTGGCGTGCCGCGAACAGCCCCACGGCGGCGACCGAGGGTGTGCCCTGGCGACCGAGGACCCTGCGCTTCGACGTCGTCACAGCCCTCGCGGCCGATGATGGCGAGCTCGCCTGCCGATGGTTCCGCAGCGCCTTCACGGCCCCCGAGGGCTGATCCCGGGGATCTCGCGGATCGTCATCAGTGCGCGACCATCAGGGCGCGACCATCAGGGCGCGACCATCAGGGCGCGACCATCAGGGCGCGACGACGGAGTCAGGCACGCAGAACGAGAGCTCGAGGTGGTCGAGGCAGGACGACCCCGCGGGGCAGTCGGCGTGGGTGTCACAGACCTGCGAGCAGAAGCTGTCGCTGCCTTCCCACGAGGCGCAGACGCCCTCGGCGCACATCGGGTGCCGCGCCACGACGCAGGTAATGACGGTGCCCTCGGCGTCCTCGGCGCAGGCGTTCAGGATGCTCTGCGACAGCGGACACGGCTCGAAGGGGCCAGGGGGCTCGTCGCAGGCCCCAAGCCCCGCCGCGGCCACGAACGCCATGGCGAGCCGCTGCAGGGCAAGGCGCTGCGGGCGAATCGGGGCCTGGCGGGTCGGAGCGTGCGTCGTCATGGTGCGGGCGGTCCGTGGCGGGCGGTGGCGGCGTTGCGCGGGTCTTCCCGCGCAGGCGCCGGAACGCTTCACAAGAGGCGTTCAATCATGCGCGCCTGTCCGTTGCGTGTCAACGCGGGACCGCGACGAGCACCGTCGCGAAACCCAGCGCGGCAGGATCCGCGAGCCGCAGCCCGCCCGCGCCGTCGTCCTCGAGGGCGCCGACGCGCTCGAGTCGACCCGACGACCCGTGGACGACGTGGAGATCCCACGGGCCAGCCCCCGCGCCAGACGGCGGGATCAGCGTGACCTTGACCTCGCCTTCGATCTTCAGCGGGAAGGGATGCACGACGAGCGCGAAGGCGCCGACCTCGTGGCCGACCCACGGCGAGACGTCGTAATCGGGCAGGTCCTCGACCGGCACGAACGCGGCCGTGGCGCCCTCGCTCGCCGCGCCGATCGGAAACGCGAGCGCACCTGGGGCGGCCTCGAGGACGAGGGCCCCCTCGGCGAGCGACAGCGTGCCGCCCGCAGCCGGGTCGAACGGCTCCGAGCGCCCGTCAGGCAGGCGCGGCAGAACCACCGGGCGGGTCGGACCGACCATGCGCCCAGCCGTCACGTCGGCGAAGAAGATCGTCGCGAAGAAGCCCTTCGGGACCGCGAGCACCTCGAACTTGTGCGGCTCGACCGGGAGCCCCTGGATCGCGAAGCGCCCGTCGTCCCCCGAGGTGCCCGTGATACAGGCGCCCGAAGAGCAGCCCGCCACCCGCACCCCAGCCACAGGACGCCCGTCGGCATCGACGACCTGACCCTCGGCGCACCCGCTCGCGCTGCCGCGACCGCCGCCCGAACACGCCGCGCGCTCGTTCGGCGCGACCTCGGCCACGACCACGTCCGAAGCCACGTCGCCCGCACCGCCGCCGTCCGCGTCGCACCCCGCCGCGAGGGACCCGACCGCCCACGCAACCACTGGCACGAGACGCCCGCCCGCCAGAAACCGCCGCATGATCCCCCCTTCCTCGCCATCTGGTCACGTCGCGCTGGCCACGACTCGCCACCCCGGAGCGCCACGACCCGCCGAGGCCTCCCGACCCGAACGCGGAGTCCCGAGGCGCTGCGACCCGCCACCGCCCGGTCGCAGCTTGCCACATCCAGCGCCGCAGGCTACAGTGGCGGCGCCAGATTTCGCCTGAACCCGGAGCCACGCCCCGTGAAGCGCTACCGCCCTGCCCCGCTCGTGACCGCGGCGCTCCTTGCGCTCGCACCCTCCGGCAGCCACGCCCGCGCGGCTGACGATGCCCCCCTCGAGCTCGAGGCCGAGGTCGGCGCCAGCGACGCACAGCTCGAACAGTGGCTGACCGAAGGCATCGCGGCCGCCAAGGCGGGCAACCACGGGCTCGCGGCCCAGCGGATGCACGACCTGATCGCGCAGGCCCCGACCGACTCGCCGCTGCTGCCCGAGGCAACGTTCCAGTCGGGCCTCGCGCTCTTTCGGCTCGGCCTGTTGCAGTCGGCCTTCGTCCAGTTCGAGCGCGTCGTCGACGGCGGCGAGTCCCACCCGCGCTACGGGGAGACCCTCGGTTACCTTCTGCAGATCGCGCGCAAGACCGGCAACGACCCATCGGTCATGCTGCGCATCGCGGAGTACCCGGCTGCGACCTACCCGTCCAACGACGCGGACGAACTGAACTTTCTCGTCGGCCAGTTCCAGTACAACGAGGAGGCCCTCGACGAGGCGCAGGCGCGCTTCGAGGCCGTGAGCCCTCGATTTCCCCGGATCTTCGCCCGCGCGAGCTACCTCAAGGGCGTCATCCACGTCGCGAAGTCGCGCCTTGGCAGCGACAAGGACGTCGACGCCGATCGCCTGACGCAGGCCGTGGACGCGTACAAGGCGGTCCTCCGGCTGCGGGACGAGGACGACTCCGAGCTCGTGGCGCGCATCGCGGACGAGGCGACGCTGGCCCTCGGGCGGCTCTTCTTCTCGACGCGTCAGTACGACGTCGCGGTCCGCTACTATGACGCCATCGGCCCCGAGAACCCGCGCTGGCTCGAGGCGGTCCACGAGGCCGCCTGGGTCCATTTCCAGCTGAAGAACTACGGCAAGAGCCTCGGGCTGTTGCATACGGTGAACAGCCCGTTCTTCGCAGATCAGTACTACCCGGAGACGCGCGTCCTGCAGGCCCTCATCCTGTTTTACAACTGCCGCTACGACGACGCGGACACCATCGTGAAGACGTTCGTCGCGGACTATTACCCGCTGATGAACCAGTTCCGGGCGGAGATCAACCAGTTCGGTGACCCGAACGCCTTCTACGCCTGGCTCGCGAAGCTGTCCGCCGACGACAGCGGCGAGTACTCGGTGCGCTTCAAGCGCATCTTCAATGCGGCCCTCGAGGACAAGAAGCTGCGCCGGAAGTTCGAGGTCGTGACGAACCTGAACCGCGAGCTGAAGCAACTCGAGGCCCTCGCCGCGAAGGGGGCCGACCCGCGCTTCATCGCGTCGCTGAAGGGTGACGTCGAGTCCTACCGGGCCCTCGTCGTGGGCGAGGCCGGGGCCCTCGCCCAGTCCCGCCTCGTGCGCGTCAACAAGGACCTCCAGCGCCACCTCGCCTCGGCGCTCAAGATCAAGGGCGAGACCCTTCGCGCCCGCCGCGGCGACATCTCGAACGCCGCTGCCGAGGAGCAGGCCGCCGCATCGCAGGCGTACAAGCCGCTCGTCGTCGACACCGAGCACGTGGCCTGGCCCTTCGACGGGGAATACTGGCGCGACGAGCTCGGCTTCTACGTCTACGACCTCGAGAGCCGCTGCGCGCCCCCGAGCGGCGAAGCCCCGGCGCCCTGAGCCCGACGCCGAGACCAGCCCGGCCTGACCACCGCCGGACGCTGGCCATCCGACCGCCCCTCGGCGTCGCCCCGCGCGACGTCCGGCTGGAGATTCGACGATGAAAGCCGCCCTCGCCCTCGCCCTCGCCGCGACCCTGCTCGCCGCCTCACCCGCCGACGCCGCCCCGCCTGCCGCAGGGAAGAAACGGGGCGGCCCATCCGTCTCGTCCCAGACCCGCCAGCGCGCCTCGCGCTACGACCCGCGGGCGACGGAGAAGTCGCTGAAGGCCTCGATCGACAACCAGAAACAGATCCTCGACCTCGAGGACAAGGGCTCGCCGAGCTACGCCAAGATGGCCGTGGCGCTCGCCGACTTCTACTGGGATCTCGCAGAGTACCACGGGACGGCCGCGTACTCCGAGGCCATCGAGAAGCCGCTCTACGAGGCCGAGCAGAAGAAGGACCAGGCGGGCGTCGACAAGTGGAGGCGCGAGCAGACGCGCCATCTCGACAACCAGAAGAAGTACCAGGAGGAGACGGTCGCGCGTTACCGCCGCGTCGTGAAGGACTTCCCGCGCAACGAGAACATCGCCGAGATCCGCTACTTCCTCGCCTACAACCTGATGCAGATGCAGCGCGGCGACGAGGCGGTCGAGGTCTACACGGACATCCTGCTGAAGCACCCTGACTCGCCGTATGTGCCCGACGCGCTCGTCAACATCGGCGACTACCATTTCGAACTCAATGACTTCGCGAGCGCCCAGAAGCTCTACCAGCGCGCTCAGGTCCCCGAGTACGAGCAGGCGAGCATCTATGGCTACTCGGTCTACAAGGACGCGTGGTGCCTCTACAACCTCGGCAGCTACGATGATTCGATTCGGCGGTTCCTCGACGTCATCAAGGTCGCCGACGCGCGCATGGCGAGCGGGCAGAAGACCGCGATCCCGCTGAAGCGCGAGGCGCAGAACGAGCTCGTCCTGCCGTACGCGAAGGTCGGCAAGCCCGAGAAGGCCATCGAGTTCTTCAAGGGCGTGGCCCCCGACCGCTACCTCGACATCGCCTCGCGCCTCGCCGAAATCTACACCGAGCAGGGTGAGTACGTGCGGTCGAACAAGCTGCTCGCGATGCTCATCGAGGACGCGCGGACCGCGACCTTCAACGGCGAGAAGCGGGCCTGGATGGGGGTCCGCTTCCAGCGCCAGATCGTCAGCAACGCCTTCGCGATGGCGGACAAGCAAGTGACGGTCGACGAGGTCGGCAAGCTCATCTCGCTCTGGGAAGAGCTGCTCCCTGGCGGCCCCCCCGACTTTCAGGAGGCCGAGACGCGCGACGTCAAGACGAAGATCCTCGAGGTCGCGTCCGCCTACCAGCTCGAGTTCGGCAAGACGAAGGACAAGAAGACGCTCGCGTACACGCAGCAGCTGTACGACGACTACCTGCGCGCCTTCCGGCGTGACGACAACGCGTATCAGATTTCGTGGAACAACGCGGTGCTGATGCTGCAGACGGACAAGTTCACCGAGGCGGCCGCCGAGTTCGAGAAGATCATCGCGATGAATCCGAAGGGCGAGTTCGCGGACGCGGCGGCCGAACGTGCGGTGCTGGCCTATCTCAAGACGGTGCAGGTCGCGAATGGCAAGGTGAAGTCGGAGGCGAACGATGACCTGGCACCTCAGGAGCTGTCGCCCGAAGAGAAGCGCTTCGTCGGGGCCATCGACCGCTGGATGGAGCTCGTGGCGAAGAACGGTCCGAGCCCGGAGACGGCGGCCAACGTGCCGCTCGCGCGCTTCGCCGCGGCCAAGGTCCTCTACAACAACAACCACTTCACGGACGCGGCTGGCCGTTTCGTGGCGTTCCTTGACCAGCACAGCGGCCACGACCTCGAGCCCGAGGCCCGCCGCCACGCGCTCTCGGCCTACAACCTGAACCGCGACGTCGACAACCTGCGCGTGCTCGCGAACCGCTTCGACGTGCTGCCGAACCTCGAGCCCGACCTGCGGGCGGACATCGACACCATCAAGCGCGAATTCGGCTTTCAGGAGTGCTTCAAGATTCAGACAGGGCACGAGCACCTGAAGGCCGCGCAGTGCTTCGAGGCCTACGCGAAGGCCCACCCCGACTCGCCGAAGGCCGCGGCGGCGGTCTACAACGCGGCCATCAACTACTTCGACGGCAAGCTCGTCGAGAAGGCGCTCGCGACGCAGCTCGAGCTCTACAACCGCTACGGCAAGGACGAGTTGGGGCCGAAGGCCCTCTTCGCGATCGGCGAGATGTACCGCCAGACGACGGTCTATGACGAGGCCTCGCGCTTCTATGAGATCTTCGTGAAGAACCACCCGAAGCACCCGCTCGCCGAGAAGGCGCTGCGCTATGCGTCGATCTATCGGAAATCCCTGGGACAACACAAACAGGCCGTGGCGAACCTGAACCTGTGGCTGAAGGAATACCGGACGGCCGAGGCGGCGCCGCGGGTCGACTTCGACATCCTCCAGATCATCGAAAAGACTGAGGATTATGGCAAGGTCGTCCAGCTCGCCGACAAGCACATGGCGACCTACCCGAACGAGCCTGAGGGGCTGCGGCTGCAGGTCATGAACCGGAAGGGCGTGGCGCTGCTCAAGCAGCGCAAGGGGCGCGAGGCGCGGCAGGTGTTTCAGGCCACGGTGGAGCGCTTCGCGGGCCTCGCCGAGCGTGATGTCCAGACCCTTGATCTTGCAGCGATTTCTGCGGTCGCGGAGAGCCACTTCCAGCTCGGCGAGGTCGAGCTGCAGCGGGCTCGCGCCATCAAGTTCGACTCGAGCTCGGACAAGAAGATCACCGCCGCCCTCGAGGAGAAGCTGAAGATCCTCGCGACGGTGAAGGAGACCTACGAGAAGGTCATCGCCTACAACCACCCGGGCTGGGTCATCGCGGCCTCGGCCCAGCTCGGCTTCGCCTTCGAAGACCTGGCCGACGCGGTCGAGAACAGCCCGGATCCGACGTCGCTGCGAAGTGATGACGAGGCCCTCTCCCACTACCGTCAGTTGATGACGGACCAGGCGACCGCGATGCGCCAGCGGTCGCTCGAGAGCTACCGCCTCGCCCTCGACACGGCGCGGCGACTGCGCTGGTTCAACGACTACAGCGAGAAGGCGGAGCGCGCCGTGGCCCGCCTCGACCTGGCTGACCTGTCGGTGAAGGAGTACCGCCTGCGGCCGGCGCAGATGACGCCGAACACCGACCTCAACCGCGTCCTCGGAGCCCAGTGACATGCGCCGCCTCACCCGACTGATGCCGCTCCTTGCCGTTGTCCTCGGCAGCCAGGGTCCCGCCCTCGCGGACCCGTTCGACGACGCCGTCGCCATCGCCACCGACCCGAAGGCGCTCGCGACCCGGAGCGCCGAGGCCGAGCGCCTCTTCAAGGCCGCCATGGGCTCGGGCGAGCGGCGGGCCGACGCCGCCTTCAACCTCGGCCTCGTGCTGCTGCGTCGTGGCGACCGGACCGGAGCGAAGGCCGCCTGGGAGCAGGCGCTCGGCCTTGACCCGAACCACCTCGGCGCCAAGGCCCGCATCGCCGCGCTCGGCCTCGACGACCCCTCGACGGCGCCCTCGGCGCTCGCGGCGCTCGAGGCCCTCGTGCGAGAGAAGTGCGAGGCCGACGGCCCGTGCGACCGCTTCCAGCCCGAGGCCCGCAACGCGCTCGCTGGCCGGGCACTCGCGGAGGGGCGGCTCGACGACGCGATCCGGCACGGCCGCAACGCGCTGCTCGGCGATCCGGAGAACGTCAACGCCTTCCTGAACGTCGCCATCGCCTACTTTCGCAAGGGGCTGCCCGATCAGGCGGGCCTCATCGCGACGAGCGCCCTCGAAAAGAACCCGAAGGCCGCGAGCCTTCACAACCTGATGGGCCTCGTCTACCTCGCGCAGGACAACTCGCGCGCGGCGACGCAGGCCTTCACAGCGGCCCTTGAGGCCGACCCAGCGAACGACGACGCGCGGCTCAACCTCGCGGCGCTCGAGCTGGCCTACGGCGATTTCGCGAGCGCCCTCAAGCGCTTCGACGAGGTCCTCGCGAACCGCCCGAACGAACCCGAGCTCGTCACGTCGCGGGCGGTGGCGCTGCGCGGGCTGAAGCGCTTCGACGAGGCCGAGGCCGCGTATCGCAAGGCGCAGACGCTGCCTGGCGCCAACCCCGACATCGGCTACAACCTGTGCATCCTGCACCATCAGTACACCCAGCGCTGGGCCGACGCGAGGTCCGCCTGCGACGCCTACCTCGCGGGGCTGACCGACAAGCACCCGAACCGGCCCGAGGTCCAGAAGCGCCTGAAGGGGATCGAGGCGACGCTCAAGGCCTTGCAGAACCAGCCCCAAACGCCGTAATCTGTCGCGTCAGGAGGTCTCCGCATGCGCATCACCTTCGTCGCCCTCGCCACCGCGGCCCTCGCGACGCTGCCCGCGGTCGCGGTCGCAGCCCCGCCCGCCGCGCCCAAGTCCGAGAAGAAGGTCTTCAACTTCGATGAGGACACCATCTCGACCGACTTCCTGAAGCCCGGGACGCTGCTCATCGAGGGCGCGACGCGTGGCCGCCGTTCGAGCCTCATCGAGGTGCGCCTCGACTTCGTGGCGGAGATCCTCCGGTCTGCCGACGACATCTGAGCACGGCCCAGGGCCCTCCCCCTCGCGCAAGCAGGAACCCCGCATGTCGACGCGCACGATCGGCTTCAGCATCTTCCTCGACGGTCAGCTCGTCCGCGAGGAGACCTTCGACACCCCCGTCATCACGGTCGGCAAGCTGTCGACCTGCACGCTGCGCGTCGATGACCTCAACGTGTCGCGCAAGCACGCGGTCATCGAGTGCCTCGACGACGGCCGCTGGCGCGTCACGGACCTCGGGTCGACGAACGGCACGGTCATCGGGGGGGAGCGCATCACGCAGGCCTTCCTGAAGGACGGCGAACGGATCGTGCTCGGGACGACGACGCTCGTCGTGAAGCTGGCGACAGGCGCCGCGCGAGAGGCCGAGCCAGCCGCGCCACGGGCGGCGCCAGCCCCGAAGCCTGCGGCCCCCGCGGTCGAGCTGAGCGGGCTCGGCTCTCAGAGCTTCCTGAAGAAGGGCGACGAGCCCGCCGGAGCGGCCGCCAACGTGCTCGACGTGGCGCTGCTCTGGGGCGACACCATCCTGAAGGCGCAGACGTGGACCGCGCCCGCAAAGGTCACGGTCGGGCCCGCGGGCGATTTCGTGATCCCCGAGGAGGTCGTCGGGGCGTCCGGGATGACGCTCGTCGAGCCTGCGGGCGGCGGCTTCGCGCTGACGCGGGAGGCGATGACGGCTCAGGGCGACCTGCTGCGGGACGGCCGGGTGCGGTCGCGCGCCGCGGCGGCCTCGGAGGCAGGTGGCGGGTCGCTCGCACTTGACCGCCCGACGCGGGCGCGGCTGCGTTTCGGCGAGTTCAGCGTGCTGGTCTCGTGGGGTCCGGGCATGCCGCTCGTGCTGCC